>JAUROD010000044.1 GCA_030835845.1 Flavobacteriaceae bacterium | reverse complement strand
GCGGGACACAGAAAATATCCTCGCATTGGCAGGGTTAAAACCCGATTATATGGGCTTTATTTTTTGGTCAGTTTCTGGGCGCTTTGTCAATTCAAAAACCCCTAGTCTTCCCCCACATATAAAGAAAACAGGTGTTTTTGTTAATGCCACACTTAACTATATCCAAAGTTGTATTCACTTGCACGAACTCAATGCAATTCAACTCCACGGCAAAGAAACACCAACCTACTGCCAAAATGTAAAACAGTTCGATGTGGAGGTTATCAAAGCCTTTTCAATCGCTGATGACTTTGATTTTTCAAGTCTTTCTCCCTACGAACAGTTTGTTGACTATTTTTTATTTGACACCAAAGGAAAATTACCCGGTGGAAATGGAATTAAATTTAACTGGAGTGTTTTGAATGGATATGCTTCACAAAAACCGTTTTTCTTGAGCGGTGGAATAGGACCAGAATCAATGGATCAAATTAGATCAATTGGAAAAACAGATTTACCACTCTATGCCATTGATGTAAATAGTAAATTTGAAGCCGAAATGGCGTATAAAAATATTGATTTATTAACCCAGTTTAAAGACCAATTAGATGAATTATAATGTAAATGAAAAAGGCTACTATGGGGACTTTGGAGGAGCATATATTCCTGAGATGCTCTATCCAAATGTACTTGAGCTTCGTGAAAATTATCTAAAAATTACTGCTGAACCAGCATTTAAAAAAGAGTTTGATGAATTGCTTAAAGCGTATGTAGGAAGACCTACCCCGCTTTATTTCGCAAAGCGTTTGTCTGAAAAATACAACACAAAGATTTATCTCAAACGCGAAGACCTATGTCATACAGGTGCACACAAAGTAAACAACACCATTGGTCAAATTTTACTAGCAAAGCGATTGGGAAAAACTAGAATTATAGCGGAAACAGGAGCTGGACAGCATGGAGTAGCTACTGCCACCGTATGTGCATTGATGGGAATTGAATGTATTGTATACATGGGTGAGTTAGATATTAAGCGTCAGGCTCCAAATGTGGCAAGAATGAAAATGTTGGGAGCAGAAGTTCGTCCAGCACAATCTGGAAGCAAAACACTAAAGGATGCCACCAATGAAGCCATTAGAGATTGGATCAATAATCCGGTAGATACACATTATATCATTGGATCGGTGGTTGGGCCCCATCCCTACCCTGACATGGTTGCCCGTTTTCAGTCAGTGATAAGCGAGGAAACAAAGTGGCAACTCATGGAACAAGAAGGAAGAGATTATCCAGATCATGTAATTGCATGTGTGGGAGGAGGAAGTAATGCGGCTGGATTATATTATCATTATCTAAATGATGAACGTGTAAATATAATCGCTGTAGAAGCTGCTGGAAAAGGAATCGATACCGGTGAAAGTGCTGCCACTTCAGCCTTGGGAAAAGAAGGTATTATTCACGGGAGTAAAACACTCCTAATGCAAACTCCAGACGGTCAAATCACAGAGCCTTATTCCATTTCAGCTGGATTGGATTATCCGGGGGTTGGACCAATGCATGCACATTTGTTCCGCTCAAAACGAGCTGAATTTATTTCAATTCCAGATCAAGAAGCAATGGATTGGGGACTTACACTTTCTCAAATGGAAGGAATTATTCCTGCAATAGAAACCGCTCATGCTTTTGCTGCACTTGATGTCCGAAAATTTGGACCAAACGAAATTATTGTATTTAACTGTTCAGGACGAGGGGACAAAGACCTCGACACATATATTGATTATTTTAAACTCTAATGAATCGAATTGATCGCGCTTTTCAATCGGATAAACGTCTTTTATCCATCTATTTTTCTGCTGGATACCCTAATCTTGAGGATACGGTACCCATTTTAAAAAAACTACAAGAAGCTGGTGTGGATATGGTAGAAATTGGACTTCCTTTTTCAGATCCACTTGCTGATGGTCCAACCATACAAGAAAGCTCAACAAAGGCATTGCGAAATGGAATGACTACAGAAAAACTTTTTACTCAACTCCAAGGTATTCGAAATGAAATTGATATTCCTCTTGTGCTAATGGGCTACTTCAATCCAATGATGCAATACGGAATTGAATCCTTTTGTCAAAAGTGTCAAGCCATTGGAATTGATGGGTTGATCATCCCGGATTTACCTGTGGATGTCTATCATGAACACTACAAAGAGATGTTTACCAAATATGGTCTTTACAACATGTTTTTGATTACTCCACAAACTCCAGATGAACGGATACGTTATATCGATAAGGTCTCAAACGGATTTATATACATGGTTAGTAGCGCAAGTGTAACCGGAGCTAAAAATACCTTTGGTACGGTACAAACAGACTATTTCAAACGTATTGTAGAAATGCAATTGAACACTCCCACAATTGTAGGGTTTGGGATAAGCAACGCAGCCACTTACAAAGCTGCCACAGAAAATGCTAGAGGAGCTATTATTGGTTCCGCATTTATCAAATGGCTGCATACGCATGGGGTTGAAAAAATTGAAGAATTTATTCACCCACTTAAGTCTTCCTAGAAAATAATAACAAGAAGTATTGCGTTCAATTACATGACTAAAGATTGAGGACGCATTTCTATTTTGTTTAGGGATAAAACCAAAACAACAAGATTTAAACAGGGCATTTTGTCCTGTTTTTTAATGACTATAAAATAGCTTTAAAAAAATCTAAATAGTTTGTTTTCAATAGACTAAATCACACTTTTCTTTATTTAATTTACCCCCCCCCCCCGGGGGGGAAATGCGGATAGTTAAACCATAAATCAGCACTTTTTTTTGACGCTTTAAAATATTTTTCTAATATTTGTCCCAACCAAAACCTATACCAAGATGAAAAGTCAAAATTTCAACTATGAACAAACTAACTCCAAAAAACTTACTTATGAGAAAAATAAGTCTATTGCTTCTGGCACTCACCTTTTTTAATTGTACCGAAAAAGAAGCTCCGAAAAACGTTACTGTTACCTCAAACCCTATTGAAGGAGGAACTGTTGCTCCACCCACAGGAGAACATCTTGAGGGAGAAATTTTTTCCTTTAGTGCTACTGCAAACAGTGGCTATGAATTTTTAAACTGGTCTGGTGACCTTAGTGGAAGTGATAACCCGGCTTCTGTATTAGTTGATGCAGACAAAAGCATTACTGCCAACTTTGGTTTACTCGACAGTGAAGCACCTAGCCTTGTGGTTAGCCCAAGTGCTCAGACCATTGAAGTTGGGGGTACTTTTACGTTACCTCAGGTAAGCGCCTCAGATGGTGTCGATGGTGACCTTAGCTCAAGTGTGACTGTCTCTGGAGAAGACCAAGTAGATACTGACGTAGAAGGTAGCTATGAAATTACCTATTCTGTCACTGATGCTGCGGGGAACATTGCCACAGCAACCCATACAGTAAATGTTATCGCTGATCCTAACGGAGATGATGACCTAGATGGTGTCGTTAACATAAACGACAACTGTCCTAATACCGAAAGTGGTACTGTAGTCGATGATAGTGGTTGCGCTGATCTGGCTCCTCCGGTGATTACATTGGAGCAAACTGAACTGACCATAGAAGCAGGGGATTCCTTTACTGCTCCTATTGCTACTGCAAGCGATTTGGTGGATGGAGACCTCTCCAACAATGTCGCTATTAGAGGAGCAACTTTTGATACCTCAGTTGTTGGCTAGTATGATGTTGTCTATACCGTAAGTGAAAATGCATAAAACAATGCTACTGCAATATTGGTGGTAACGGTACAAGATACCACACCACCTACCATAAGCCTTGAATCCAACACATTGTCTTTAGTAGCTGGGCAAAGCTTTACTGCACCCACACCCACGGTGACGGACAATGCTAATGGTGAGCCCACGGTAACAATAACAGGAGATGATTTTGATACTAGTGTTGGAGGAGAATATACCGTAACCTATACGGTACGTGATGCTTCTGAAAACTCAGCCACTGTAACTTTGGTCGTGACTGTGGAATCTGATACTACTCCACCAACCATTGGTTTAGATAGAGCTATTGGAACAATTGTAGTCGGTGGAACATTTACTGAACCAACTATTACTGTGACAGATAATATAGACCCAAACCCAACGATTACTTCCCAAGGAGTTGAAATAGATACTTCTACTTCAGGAAGATATACAATAATTTATACCGCTACTGATGCCAGCCAAAACAGTGCATCGGCTACCTATACTTTAAACATTATTTCTGCTAATAGTTTTGTGACAACATGGAGAACTACAACAGATGGTGAAAGTATAACAATTCCTACTCATTCTGAAAGTACTTATAATTATACGGTAGATTGGGGAGATGGAACGAGTCGGTTTCATAAGTAGTGGAAACCCAAGAGATTGGGGGTTTTTTATATAAACCATTCTTGTTTTAAAAAAGGGTATTGGTCGAATTGGTGTTAAAAACTACTGAGGGATATGCGTTAAGACATAAAACAGTTGGTTTTCAGCCTATTATCGAATAAAAACAGGGCTGTTTTTATTTTCGGTATGCGCCTCACTGTACTGGTAGCCATCTGTATTGAAAGCCAAAACGTCACTTAAGGTGTTGCAGTCGTTATCAATTACAAAACGAACCATCATCCCTCTTGCCTTTTTCGCAAAAAAGGAAATCATTTTAAGCTTCCCCTCTTTAAAGTCCTTGAATTGAGGGGTTATGATATCCGTTTTCAAACTTTTTACATCAACTGCTGCTGCATATTCATTACTTGCTAGGTTGAGCAAAGTTTCGTTATCGTCAAGTGAATCATTGAGTGATTCGGTAACTTTATCTTTCCAAAAACTAGGGAGATTTTTACTTGCTCCAACAGCCATCTTTGTTCCCATTTCAAGTCGATAGGGCTGGATGAGATCGAGTGGTTTGAGGATTCCATATAGCCCGGAAAGTATCCTGAGCTTGTTTTGTAATTGGTCAATTTTATCTTCTTTTAAGCTAAAGGCATCTAATCCACTATATACATCACCATTAAAAGCAAAAACAGCAGGTCTCGCGTTTTTAGGAGAAAAAGGCAGTTGAAAATCTTGGTTGCGTTGCCAATTAAGATCCGCAAGTTTATCTGATATACCCATCAGTTGACCAAGTGCCTTTGCAGATTTTTTCTTTAGCAGTACATTAATCTTTTGAGCTTCATCAATAAACTCAGGTTGCGTATGTACATGGGTAGGTAATTTAGACTCAAAATCGAGGGACTTAGCGGGAGAAACGATCATTTTCATACACGAATGTTTTACTCAAATTTAAGAGGGTTTCTGTAAATCAACAAATGAATACTATTGTGATCGCTTATGTTGAAATTACAACTGTTTATGTTGTGCGTATAGTCGCCACTTTTCAAGGGCATTTTCAATGTCTTCTGGCATCTTTGATTCAAAATGCATTTTTTCCCCCGTAGTGGGGTGAATAAACCCAAGTGTTTTTGCATGAAGCGCCTGTCTAGGTAAGAGTTTAAAGCAATTTTCGACAAACTGCTTGTATTTGGTAAATGAAGTTCCTTTTAGTATCGAATCACCCCCATATCGTTCGTCATTAAACAAGGTATGACCAATGTGCTTCATATGTGCACGAATTTGGTGGGTTCTTCCTGTTTCAAGCTGACATTCGACAAGAGTCACATATCCAAATCGTTCTATTACCTTAAAATGAGTAACTGCATTTTTGCCTGCTTCACCTTCTGGATAGACGGTCATTTGAAGACGATTTTTAGGATGACGACCAATATGTCCTTCAATTGTACCCTCTTCTTCTGCAATGTTTCCCCAAACAAGAGCAATGTATTTTCGCTCTGAACTTTTATCAAAAAATTGTTTAGATAGATGTGTAAGTGCTTCTTCGGTTTTTGCAATCACCAATAAACCACTTGTATCTTTATCAATTCGATGAACCAAGCCGGGTCGTTGTTGTGCATTTTGAGGTAAGTTTTCAAAATGATAAAGCAGGGCATTGATTAAGGTTCCGGAATAATTACCATGTCCAGGATGAACAACCATACCCGCTGCTTTGTTGATGATAATTAGAGTATCATCTTCATACACTACCTCAATTGGAAGGTTTTCAGCAACAAGTAAATTTTCATAGGGAGGGTGAGCAAATAAAACTTTAACCACATCTCCACCTTTAACTTTGTAATTGGATTTAACTGCAATGTCGTTTACAAAAATACTTCCAGCCTTTGCCGCTTGCTGAATTTTGTTTCGAGTTGTATTTTCAATTCGGTTCATCAGGTATTTGTCAACCCTAAGAGGTTCTTGACCTGGATCTGCAGAAAATGAAAAATGTTCGTGTAATCCTTCTTGGAATTCGTCTTCCATTGATTTATCGTTTTCCATTTCCAAGTACTAAGTCAATTTTTGAAGTTTTGGCTAACACGGTACCAGGTTCAATTTTTTTACCTTGGTGACGAATTTCCAAAACCATATCTTTTCCAATGTTGTCACGATAGGTTATTTTTCCTAAGGTAAAACCAACTGCTGTCAAACGCGTTTCTGCATTACGACGTGTAATCTGAATGAGGTTAGGAACTTTTGATTTTCGATACCCTGATGGATTAAGTGTGACATATATTTTACGCCCCCTTTTTACTTTAGATCCTTTGGGAGGAGTTTGCTCAATCACAGCAAAAGGAGGGTAATTAGGGTTGAATTTTGCAGAATCCAAGACTTCATAACGAAGTTGAAATTGTTCCATCAATGGATCAATGTCATAAATTGAAAGGGTCTCAAAATCGGGTACTGTAATGTGTGTATTACGCTCAGTTAGAATACCTAAACCATAAAAAGCAGCAAGCAAAAAAATCATGGCTACAAGCGACATAAACATCAATTGCTTGAGAAAAAATCGACAAATTAAGAACTTTAAGAAGCGCATATATTAACTTTGAGGCGTAAAGATAATAAAACCACGGACGATAGTTGCTCAGTAAAAGAATTACCTTTGTCTTAAAGCCTCTAAACAGATGAAAAAAAATATTGGAATAATTTGTGGTGGATATACCTCAGAACAAGAAATATCCAAAAAGAGTGGAAAAGTAGTTTTTGATTCAATTCAAGCACTAGACTACTTTTCATATCTAATCGATCTTGATAAAAACACCTCATCGGTAGTTGACCAAAAAGGAGACACTTATCCACTAAACGAAGTCACCTTTTCTTTTGAAAAAGAGGGTGAAACCGTTCATTTTGATATGATTATCAATATGATTCATGGTGCACCTGGCGAAAATGGTATACTCGCTGAAAAGTTTGAGAATCTAGGTATCACACACAGTAGTTGCCATCCCGTACAAGCTGCCTTGACCTACGACAAATATGCATGTCTTGAAGCTGTCAGTAAACTAGGTATCCCAACCGCCAAACGACTTAGATTAAAAATAAGTGATACCCCCGATATTGACGGAATTATTGAGCAGTTGGGGATTCCTTGTTTTGTGAAAGCCAACCGTTCAGGAAGCAGCTTTGGGGTATATAAAGTGAATGACAAAAAAGGCCTATCAGTGGCAATTTCAAATGCCTTTAAAGAAGATGATGAATTGGTCATTGAACGTGCATTGGAAGGGAGAGAAATTACAGTTGGTGTACTCGAATGGAAAGGTAAATTGACCGTTTTACCAATCACTGAAGTGACTACAGAAAATGATTTTTTTGATTATGAAGCAAAGTATGAAGGAAAATCTGAAGAAATTACACCCGCAAAAATTCCTATTGAATGGAAAGAAAAAGCCGATGAAATGGCAAAAAAAATATACAAGGGACTTCATTTAAGTGGAATCACACGAAGTGAATTTATTTTTCAAGAGGGTATTCCGCATTTTCTTGAGGTGAACACTATCCCAGGGATGACGAAGGAAAGTATTATTCCACAACAAGCAAAAGCAGCTGGAATAAGTTTGCCCGAACTACTTGAGGGGGTGATTCAAACTGGCTTGATAAAAAAAGTGTAATTTTGAGTTTATGAAACGTGCATTATTTCCAGGCTCTTTTGACCCACTTACACTGGGTCATGTTGATGTAATCAATCGAGCGCTTCCTCTTTTTGATGAACTTGTCATCGCAATTGGAATAAATGCAAACAAAAAATACATGTTTTCACTTGAACAACGTATTGAATTTATTCAAAATACGTTCAAAGATGAACCAAAAATTAAAGTGGATTCGTATCAGGGCTTGACCGTTGATTTTTGCAAAAAAATTGAAGCAAATTTTATTTTAAGAGGACTGCGTAACCCCACAGATTTTGAATTTGAAAAAACAATCACTCAAGTAAATCGTACTTTATCTGATATTGAAACTGTATTCTTGCTAACCTCCACAGAAACTTCCTTTATAAGCAGCAGTATCGTTCGTGAAGTAATTGAATTTAAAGGAGATTACAGTAAAATGGTACCCGCTTCGGTACGATTATAGCGTACTTTCTTCCCATAGTTTTTTGATATTTTCGTAAGCGTTTTCAAACAATTTAGGTATTTCGCTTTTTGGCTTCCAAACTGCTTTTTTAATCCCCTCCTCTTTTTGAGGAACTAGCGGATCCATAGAAGTTGTCTCCATGGCATACCAAAAGGTTTTCTTTAGGCGAAATTTTCCATTGCGTTGAAAAATATGATAGGTCATTGGAAGAGCTTTTGTAATTGAAATTTCTTTTACACCTGTTTCTTCTTCAACTTCCCTAAGGGCAGCAGAACGAACAGCTTCCTCTTTTTCAATTCTGCCTTTTGGAAAATCCCACTTATTATTTCTGTAAATAAATAAAATTTCTCCTGTTGTTTTGTTTTCTACTATTCCTCCAGCAGCCTCAATAATCTTAAACATATTAAAGAAAATACCCAATAATTTTTCTTCCTTCGGGTGATATACGTATAAGCGTTCCACCTTTTTTGATTTTAATGCTTCAAGTATATTCTCCTTATTGGTATACTTGAGAAAAAAAAGTGGAGCAGTTTGGGTTTGATCAACAAATAAGGATGTTAAAATTAGTTCCTTTTGATTGAAAAATACTTTATACATTTGCGTATGATTTATAGTGAAAAAACCGCTTTTAAAACCGCCTCTTTCTTATTACAAATTAATGCAATTAAATTGAGTCCAGAAAATCCTTTTTCTTGGGCAAGTGGATGGAAGTCTCCTATATATTGTGACAACCGTCTTGCACTATCTTATCCAGAAATTCGCGATTATTTAGCCACTGAACTTGCTGCTCAAGTTGTTCAGTTATATGGTAAAAACGTAACAATTGCTGGAGTTGCCACTGGAGCAATTGGAATAGGTATGTTAGTTGCCAACAAACTTGAGACTCCTTTTATCTATGTTCGTCCAGAACCAAAAAAACATGGACGTCAAAATCAAATTGAGGGAGAAGCACCAAAAAATCTTCCTGTTGTGGTAATCGAAGATCTAATTTCAACAGGAAAAAGTAGTTTGAATGCGGTAGATGCAATTCAAGCTGAAGGCCTTGAAGTCCTTGGCATGCTAGCTTTGTTTTCCTATGGATTTGAATTGGCTGAATCAAATTTTGAAGAAAAACAACTGGATCTATACACACTAAGCGATTATTCTCACCTAATCAAGTTTGCTCACAGTGAAAATGCAATATGCGAGGATCAAGTTAGTGCGTTAAATAATTGGAGAAAAGACCCTTCCAAGTGGGGTCAATAGACTAGATGAATCTCTTTGAAATTATAATTTTTTACTTCTCCGTTTGGATGAGCTAGAATTAATCTTCCATCTGGCATTACACCACGGATAGTCCCTACTATTGGTTTATTTTGGTAGTGAAAATTTAATTGCTCCCCAAAGCCGTACAGGTTTTGAGCAAATGTATGTAAAGTCGTTTCAAAACCTTCCTTGATTGTAAATTTAGATTCTAATTCAACCAAAATCGTATCTAATACCTGCTCTAATTCGTAAGAAACTCCTCCACATAATTTCATGGAAGACGCATGAGGTAAATCAATGAAATTTTCTTGATTAACATTTAGACCAATTCCGACAATACTCGCATTTAATTGACTCCCTCTGTATAGGTTTTCGATTAAAATACCTGCAATTTTTTTATTTGCTGACAAAATGTCGTTCGGCCATTTGATCTTAACCGATGGAATATCCAAGTTATTTAATGCAGATTCAATTGCCATTGCCACCAAACAATTTAATTGAAACGGACTCGCTAACTGAAGCTCTTTTTGTGAAAGAAAAATTGAAAATGTTATATTTTTGGAGGGTTGAGAGACCCAATTTGCAGCTCTTTGTCCTTTCCCTTTTGTCTGATCTAATGCCCATAAAATATCTCCATGGACAATCTTTTCCAATTTATATCGTCTTTTTAACTCCTCATTTGTTGAGTCTATGGCATCAATTTTGCCTAATGTGAAATATGACATGAGTTACTACTTTGTCTGCGTTTAAAATAATAAATTTGTGCTAAAGAACGAAGATTAATGACAAAACCCAACAATGATGCTGATCAATTGATAGCACAAATAATTTCAGGGATAGAAGAAGTTAAAGGATTAGATACTATTTTGCTAGACTTACGAACACTGGACAACACCGTTTGCGATTATTTTTTAGTCTGCTCAGGAACATCCAATACTCATGTAGCTGCAATTGTAAATTCAATTCAAAAAATTGTGAGTAAATCACTCAAAGAAAAACCCTACCACACCGAAGGAAAAGAAAATGCTGAATGGGTATTAATGGATTACATTAATGTTGTGGTTCACGTGTTTCAACGAAGTACTCGCGAATTTTATAATATTGAAGAACTTTGGGGTGATGCCGAAACAACTGCAATAGCCTCTAACTATTAGAAAAAAATGATACAAAAGAAAAAAAACACTCCACAACCTAAATTTAATCCATATTGGATTTATGGGATTGTTATTGTTGTACTATTAGGATTAAGTTTCTTTGGAGATGGTAATCTTCAGAGTACAGGAAGAACAAATACATCACAATTTGAGAGGTATCTTATGAATGGTGAAATTGAGCGAATATTAATCCTCAATGAAAAGACTGCCAAAATATACCTTAACTCAGAAGCACTTGGTCGACCTGATCATCAAGAAATAAATAAACCCAATTTACTAGGTCAAAAAAATACACAAGGACCTCACTATGAATTTGAATTCGGTGATTTAAAACTATTCCAAGAAAAATTGGAACGTGCAAAAGCCAATAACGTTGAGTTTGAGTACGAATTTATCACCATCGAAAATAAATTTTTTGATATCGTACTTAGCTTCCTACCCATCATTATAATCGTAGCAGTTTGGATTTTTATCATGCGAAGAATGTCTGGTGGATCTGGTGGAGGTGCAGGAGGTCAAATTTTTAATATTGGAAAATCAAAAGCGAAATTATTCGATGAGAAAACTGATATTAAAATAACGTTCAAAGACGTTGCTGGTCTAGAAGGTGCTAAAGAAGAAGTACAAGAAATTGTTGAATTCTTAAAGAACCCACAAAAATATACTGTATTGGGAGGTAAAATCCCTAAAGGAGCTTTACTTGTTGGACAACCTGGAACAGGAAAAACTCTTTTGGCAAAAGCCGTTGCAGGTGAAGCGAAAGTTCCGTTTTTCTCACTCTCTGGATCAGATTTTGTTGAAATGTTTGTAGGGGTTGGTGCATCACGAGTTCGTGATTTATTCAAACAAGCAAAAGATAAATCTCCTGCAATAATTTTTATTGATGAAATTGATGCAATTGGTCGTGCTCGTGGAAAAAGTAACATGACAGGATCCAATGATGAACGTGAAAATACACTCAACCAACTATTGACAGAAATGGATGGTTTTGGAACCAATACCAATGTGATTGTACTCGCAGCAACCAACCGTGCTGATGTTTTAGACAAAGCGTTGATGCGTGCAGGACGATTTGATCGTCAAATTTATGTTGATTTACCAGATGTTCGTGAACGAAAAGAAATTTTTGCAGTTCACCTAAAACCGCTTAAAACAACCAAAACTCTAGACATTGATTTCTTATCGAAACAAACTCCTGGTTTTTCAGGTGCAGATATTGCAAATGTATGTAACGAGGCTGCTCTAATTGCTGCAAGAAAGAATAAAAAATCAGTTGGAAAACAAGACTTTTTAGACGCAGTTGATAGAATTGTTGGTGGACTAGAAAAGAAAAATAAAATCATTACTCCTGAAGAAAAGAAAACAATTGCTTTTCATGAGGCAGGGCACGCTATGGTGAGCTGGTTACTTGAATTTGCTGCTCCCTTGGTAAAAGTAACAATTGTCCCACGTGGACAATCATTAGGAGCTGCTTGGTATCTCCCTGAAGAAAGAATGATTGTTAGAACTGAACAAATGTTAGACGAAATGTGTGCTACACTTGGAGGAAGAGCCGCTGAAAAAGTAATTTTTGATAAAATTTCTACTGGTGCACTTTCAGATTTAGAGAAAGTTACGCGACAAGCTAAGGCCATGGTGACCGTCTATGGTCTTAATGATGAAATAGGGAACATTACATATTATGATTCTAGTGGACAAGCTGACTACAGTTTTTCAAAACCATATTCTGAAGAAACTGCTCAAAAAATTGACAAAGAAATTTCTAAAATAGTAGAGAGTCAATATAAACGCGCTTGTGAACTCGTTGAAAAAAATAAGGATAAGTTAACTGAATTAGCTGAGCGACTTTTAGAAAAAGAAGTTATCTTTAAGGATGATCTTGTGAAAATTCTAGGTGAACGCCCCTTCGCCAAAAAAGAGGAAGAAAACAAATCTAAAACTAAAGCATAACTAAGAATCATTAAGTGGGGCTTCTTGATCGTTTTTTCGGAACAAACAACAAGGATGTTGAGCCTGAAAAAAGTCGCTATTTAAAACCCGAAAAAGGTCCAAAAGAAAATGAATTTGCTGAGAATTTTATCCAGAATGGAGGTAAATTCATTTATTGTGAAGACAGCGATGCCGTACAATTTTACTTCAACGAAATTCTCACCGAAAACAATTGGAATTTAAATCAACTTTCAAGTAATAGCAGTACGTTAAATTCTTTTTTTAAACTAACTCCATCAAAATCGGATGCATGTATTGCTCAAGTGATGCACTGCGAATACCTAATCGCCAATAAAGGAGCAATTTTAATTTGCAGTGAACAGATTAAACATTTAAAACTTAATGAACTTCCTGAAAATTTAATCATCATAGCGAGTACAAGACATTTTAAATCAGATGTAAGTGAAGCGATGACTGCTCTTAATACGAAATATAAAAACAATCTTCCAACGAATATAACTACCCTCCATGCCTTTGATCCAAATAAAGAAAATGATTTTTTAACTTATGGGAGTAGTACAAAAAATTTATATTTGCTAGTACAGGAAGTAATTGAATGAAAGAGCTCACTAAGCGTACAATTTCTGGAGGACTATATGCTGGACTTCTAATTAGCACTATTTATTATTCACCCCTTGGTTTCTATCTTATTGTAGGGCTTTTCTCTTCTTTGGCTTTATGGGAATTCCAACGTTTGATCAATGTAAATAATGTACTCTTTATTTTCACTTTTCTGATTTTACTTTTCGCCTCTTATTTGGAATTGATTCCGTTTTGGGGAAATAATGTACTTCTTATCTTATCATTAATTGGGTGTGGAATTAGCTCTCAATTGATGTTTAATCAAAATAAAAAAATTGAGAATTTACCCTTCAAGTACTCTTTAATTTTTTGTTATTTGGTTTGTTCTTGTCTTTTTATCCCCAAATTGATGGGAAAACCGTCTGACCCTAAAGTATCCTATTTGATGATTTTTTATCTCGGTACTTGGACAAACAATTCATTTGCTTATCTATTTGGAAAACGCTTTGGAAAGACTAAATTATTTCCATCAATATCACCGAAAAAATCATGGGAAGGTTACATTGGTGGGATGGTTGCCACACTGGTATTGTTATATTTCGTGAATTACTTTCATCACTTTTTAGGACTACATTGGATAACACTTGGTCTTTTAATTCCATTTTTTGCAACGTTCGGTGATTTTGTTCAATCCTCCTACAAACGTAGGGCTAATGTCAAAGACAGTGGAAGTTTACTTCCTGGACATGGAGGTTTTTATGATCGAATGGATAGTGTTATTTTTACTGCACCTTTTTATTATCTCTTTTTAAAACTTATCGATTATGTTCCATAAAGAAGGCTTTTTTATTATTATTACAACCTTTATCCTCTGTGCTGCCTTGGCACTTTGTGCTGATTATTTTTTAGGAAATAAATTTTTAAAGATTGGACTACAACTCGCTGCTTTGATTATTCTTGTTCTAGTACTTCAGTTCTTTAGAAATCCATCTCGTAATACTGTTCTAAATGATAAACATGTTATTGCTCCAGTAGATGGAAAAGTGGTTATTGTCGAAGAGGTTTTTGAAAAAGAATATTTCAAAGATCAACGCATTCAGGTATCAATTTTTATGTCGCCTATCAATGTTCACGTTACACGATACCCCATGAGTGGAACTGTTCGTTTTAGTAAATATCATCCTGGGAAATATCTTGTCGCTTGGCATCCAAAATCATCTGAATTAAATGAACGTACAACAATTGTTGTTGAAAATGAAACATTTGGAGAGATTCTTTATCGTCAAATTGCTGGTGCAGTTGCACGAAGAATAGTCAATTATGCTAAGGTAGGAGAAGCTGCAGTCCAAGGAGAGGATGCTGGGTTTATAAAATTCGGTTCTCGTGTAGATATCTTTTTCCCTGTAGACACACCAATAGATGTAGCTGTTGATCAAGTTGTTCGCGGAGGAGAAACCATCCTCACAAGAAAAAACTAAAGCTGACTTAAGCGCTTTTCTAACAAACTTATTTTTTCGAGTGCATCTGCTTGCTTTTTGCGCTCTATCTCGATCACTTGTTCAGGTGCATTACTTACAAAACGTTCGTTTTCAAGTTTCTTTTTAACTGAATTAAGAAAGCCCTTTGCATATTTCAATTCTTCCTGAAGTTTTTCTTTTTCAGTTTCTGCATCAACTGTTCCCTCCAATGGAATAAAACATTCTAGTGTATCAACTCGGAAGGCTGCTCCTGACAGTTTCGGTGTTTCAGAGACAAAAGTAAGATCTGACAATCCTCCCATTTTATGAATTAATTCTTGGTAGTAAACTTCTCCAGCATCAGAAAGTATAAAAAGACTCAATTCCTCTTTATGAGATATCTGTCGTTCTTTTCTAAAGTTTCTAACTCCACTTATTATTTTTGTAGCTGTGTCAAAAGCAGTCAAACAATCATCATCAGCCTTTTTATGAGTTGGCCATGAACTTACAATCAACGCCTCTTCAACCTTCCTTGTAGACATTTGTTGCCATAATTCTTCTGTCAAAAATGGCATAAATGGATGTAATACACGTAGATTATTCTCAAACAATACTTTGATTCTTGTTCGTGTATGTAAATCTATAGGGTCTCCGTATGTCGGCTTAACTGCCTCGAGTAGCCAAGAACAGAAGTCATCCCAAATAAGTTTGTATACCGCCATTAAAGCATCTGAAATTCGGTACTTTTCAAAATGATCATCAACATTTAACAATACAGAGTTGAATTTATGTTCATACCAATCAAGTGTTTTGCTGTTCATCTTATTCTCTTCCAAAGAGTAATCAATTTCCCATCCATCAATTAAGCGATATGCGTTCCATATTTTATTAGCAAAATTCTTTCCTTGTTGGCAAAGGCTTTCATCAAATAATAAATCATTCCCAGCAGCTGCACTCAACATTAGACCCACTCTAACTGAATCTGCACCAAACTCCTCAATCAACTTTAACGCATCTGGTGAATTTCCCAATTGTTTTGACATCTTTTTGCCTTGCTTATCTCGAACCAATCCTGTTAGATAAACATTAGAAAAAGGTTGTTCACCACGATACTCATACCCTGAAATAATCATTCTTGCTACCCAGAAAAATAAAATATCTGGTCCAGTAACCAAATCTTGTGTAGGATAGTAATAATTTATCTCATCGTTGTCGGGATGACGTATTCCATCGAAAACAGAAATTGGCCATAACCAAGATGAAAACCATGTATCCAATACATCGCTATCTTGATTTAAATCATCAATTGTCAAATTTTTATTTCCAGATTTTTGTTGCGCTAACCCAAGAGCCTCCTTAATAGATTTTGCTACAACAAAGTCTTCTTTTCCATCACCATAATAATAGGCTGGAATTTGATGACCCCACCAAAGTTGTCTTGAAATATTCCAATCACGGATATTTTCCATCCAGTGCCTGTATGTATTATTAAACTTTGAAGGAACAAGATTGATTTCATCGGAATTTAATACGGCATTTATTGCTGGTTTAGCTAGCTCTTCCATTTTTAAAAACCACTGATCTGAAAGGCGTGGTTCAATCACGGCTTTTGTTCGCTCTGAAGTTCCCACATTGTGGGTATGAGGTTCTTTTTTTATCAATTGACCTAGGGTCTCAAGTTCCTCAACGATTTCTTTTCTAACTACAAACCGATCTTTACCCTCATAATGTAATCCAAAACTATTTAGCGTTGCGTCAGGGTTAAGTATATCGATGAGTTCCAAATCATGTTTTTCGCCTAATGCTTTGTCATTAATATCATGGGCTGGAGTAACTTTCAAACAACCTGTTCCAAACTCCAAGTCTACATAATCATCAAAAATAATTGGTATCGAACGATTGACTATGGGGACTATTGCACGTTTTCCTTTGAGGCTAGTGTATCTTTCATCATCGGGATGAATACATATCGCTGTATCTCCCAATAATGTTTCTGGACGAGTAGTTGCAATAACAATTTTTTCATCACTTCCTTCAATTTGATATGCAATGTGGTAAAGAAATCCTGGTTTTTCTTCAAAAATAACTTCCTCATCAGAAAGTGTTGTTTTTGCCTCTGGATCCCAATTAACCATTCTGAATCCTCTATAAATAAGTCCTTTCTTATGCAAATCAATAAATACATCGATAACTGATTCTGACATATCGGGATCAAGTGTAAATTTAGTTCTGTCCCAATCGCAAGAACAACCAAGCTTCTGAAGTTGTTGTAAAATTACACCACCATATTCATTTGTCCAATCCCAAGCATGATCTAAAAATTGTTCACGAGATAAATTATTTTTGTCAATACCCTGTTCTTTGAGTTTGGCAACTACCTTGGCTTCTGTTGCAATAGAGGCATGATCCGTACCAGGGACCCAACAGGCATTATATCCGCGCATTCTTGCTCTTCGGATTAAGATATCTTGTAATGAATTATTAAGCATATGACCCATATGTAATATTCCCGTTACATTTGGAGGAGGAATTACAATTGAATAAGGCTCCCGCTCATCGGGAGTAGATGCAAAAAAGCGATGCGATTTCCAATACGCATACCACTTATCTTCTACTTGAGCAGCTTCAAATTTTGGTGCAAGGGCCATAGATGGTCTGATTTTTGTTATAAATAACAAAAATATAGCTTCCTTAAGAGAAAAAGAAAGAAAACGATTGACTTTAATCGGTACATGTGTAAAAAAGAACAAAAATTGTATATTAGTCTAAATAAAAAAATAGAATCATGAAAACCGCCCTATCTACTTTATTATTGTTTTTTAGTTTGAGTAGTACTTTACTTGCACAAGAGTTTTCATTTGAAACCACAACAATTGACTATGGGGAAATTGTAAAGGGAAGCGATGGAATACGAATTTTTGTTTTTACAAACACTGGAAACAAACCATTGATAGTAAGTAAAGTATATTCTTCATGTGGATGTACCATACCAAAAAAACCTGAAAAACCAATTGCACCTGGAGAAGTTGGTGAAATACAAGTGAAGTACGACACTAATCGTGTTGGGCCTATTCGAAAAACAATCACCGTAAATTCAAATGCTATAACCACACCAATCGTATCATTGAAGATTAAAGGGTCGGTTTTATAAGTTTTTAATACTTTTTCAATCTATTTTGTGATAAGGTGACAAAATTAAAGTGCATCATTCATCACGTCTCATTTTTTATGATATTTGCAGCTTAGTTAAGTGATCTATGCCTGCTATTTCAAAAAAAGGAAAACATCTTCCAGAATCTCCTATTCGGAAACTTGCTCATTTTGCAAATCAAGCAAAGCAAAAAGGAATTCATGTCCATCATCTTAATATAGGTCAGCCTGATATTAGTGCTCCAAAAGAAGCTTTAGATGTTGTAAAAAATAGCACTCTAAAACTTCTACCATATGGTTCCTCTGAGGGATCAATCTCGTATCGCACCTCTTTAGTCAACTATTACGCTCAAAATGAAATTGATATTTCACCAGAGGATATTATTGTAACCACTGGAGCAAGTGAAGCACTTTCTTTTACTCTTAATTGCGTATGTGATGCGGGAGATGAAATTATAATTCCTGAGCCATTCTATGCAAATTACAATGGATTTGCAGCAGCCGCAAGTGTTCGCGTAGTTCCTGTCATTTCTCACTTTGAACATCAATTTAAATTACCCGACCTCAAAGAGATAGAAGCTAAAATAAGTGCCAAAACTCGAGCAATTTTATTGTGCAATCCAAACAACCCTACTGGTTATTTATATACAGAAAAAGAGATTTGTGCTTTGGGTGAAATTGCTGTAAAATACAACTTGTTCTTTATCATTGATGAAGTCTACCGTGAGTTTATTCACAACAAAGAGCTGAAACACTTTTCAGTACTTCAGGCGAAGGGTCTAGAAGATCATGCAATTATGATTGATTCTGTGTCAAAACGTTTTAGCATGTGTGGAGCAAGAGTTGGAGCAATGGTAAGTCGTAATAAAGAATTAATTGCAACTGCTTTAAAGTTTGCTCATCTCCGCTTATCTCCTCCAACCTATGCATTAATGGCAAGTGAAGCAGCTTTAAATGCTCCAAAAGAATATTTAGAAAAGGTAATTTCAAAGTACACAAATAGAAAAGAAACCTTGATGAAAGCACTTCAAAAAATTAAGGGTGTAGAAGTTTCAAATCCAACGGGTTCTTTCTATTGTATGGTGGCTTTACCAGTGAAAGATGCAGAAGATTTCTCAAAATGGTTACTTACAGATTTTAATGATAAAAATGAAACCGTAATGCTCTCCCCCGCAGCTGGGTTTTATTCCACCCCAGGATATGGAGTAAATCAAGTCCGTATTGGGTTTGTTCTAAATGAAAAAAAGTTGCTTCGCACTGCAGAAATTATTGAAAAAGCACTAGAACATTATCCAAATTCCTAGGGATTGAGTAACTTGCTTCATGCTTGGGCTTATGGAATTTAATTACGATTTCTCACTTAAAAAATACAATACTTTTGGTATTGAAGAACGCTGTGATGGATTTATTCAAGTAAACAGTGAAGAAAGCCTTCTAGAGGCAATCAAACACAATCCATTTAATCGTGTTTTTGTTCTTGGTCAGGGAAGCAATATATTACTTACTCAAAAAATTAGTGGACTATGTATTCATATTGGCATGAAAGGAATTTCTTTGGTCAGCGAAACTGATGAGGAGGTAATTGTTGAGGCAATGGCTGGTGAAAATTGGCATCAACTTGTTGTTTGGTCATTAGAACAAGGGTATGGAGGTTTAGAAAATCTTGCTCTTATTCCAGGTAATGTGGGAACTGCTCCTATTCAAAATATCGGTGCTTATGGAGTTGAACTCAAAGACATATTTGTAAGCTGTACTGCACTTGATTTAAACTCATTAACTACCAAAACGTTTGATGTAACTGAAGTAGGTTTTGGTTATCGCAATTCGATTTTTAAGACCAAAGCAAAGGGAAAGTACATTATAACAAGAGTGCGTTTTAGATTAACAAAGAGAAATCATCGTCTACACACTCAATATGGAGCAATTAAAAATGCGTTAGCAGCGAAAGAGCCTAACCCTAAAAATATTGCAGAGGCAGTTATAGGCATTAGGAAAAGTAAGCTTCCTGACCCAAAAGAATTAGGAAATAGCGGTAGTTTTTTTAAAAATCCAGTGATAAAAAAAACTCATTTTGAAAAACTTCAAACTGATTATCCTGAACTCCCTTTTTACGTCCAAGAAAATGGAGATTATAAAATCCCGGCCGGTTGGCTAATTGAATTTATGGGGTTTAAAGGATATCGTATAAACGATGCTGGAGTTCACTCAAAACAAGCGTTAGTACTAGTAAATCATGGCTCTGCAAGTGGAAAAGAAATATTGGCTCTGGCAAATGAAATTCAAAATAAAGTTTTTGAGACATTCCATATTCAATTAGAAACTGAAGTCAATATCCTATAACTATTCTCGGTTTTTTGAATCTATCTGAATGGTGACTGGTCCGTCATTGGTTAACTTAACAGTCATGTCCGCTCCAAAAATTCCTCTAGCCACTTTTTTATTAAGGTCTTTTTCTGCCTCCAAACAAAAGAGTTCATAAAAAGGAATTGCATGATTGTGATTTGCAGCACGAATGTAAGAAGGTCGATTTCCTTTTTTTGTGGATGCCATTAAAGTAAATTGACTTACCACCAGAAGTTCTCCATCTACATCTAGAAGTGACTTATTCATCACATTGTTTAGGTCATCAAAAATGCGAAGGTTTAAAGTTTTCTTTAGAATCCATTTTAAATCATCCGCTGTATCTGCTTGCTCAATTCCAAGCAATACCAATAAACCTTGCCCTATATTTCCCACAACTTTATTATCAACCTCAACAGAGGCACAACTGACACGTTGAATTACAACTCTCATATTACTTCCTATACGTGTTATCTTCGTCTAACAGTTGCACATAGCTTTCATAGCGAGATGGAGCTATTGTTCCATTAGATACACCCTCCTTGACTGCGCAATTTGGTTCATCAATATGAAGACAATTATGAAACTTACAATTGGATTTAGCAGAATAAAATTCTCGAAAGTAATTCCCTAACTCTTCGGCTTGGATATCGACTACACCAAATCCTTTGATTCCTGGTGTATCTATAATACGTGCATTATTGTCAAGATCAAACATTTCCGCATAAGTAGTTGTATGTTGACCTTGTTTGTGCTGTTCGGAAATCTCTGAGGTTCTCAATTGTAGTGAAGGGGAAATAGCATTTAGCAAAGTAGATTTACCTACTCCACTATGTCCAGAAAACATGGATGACTTTCCTTGCATTAGCTTTGCAATTTGGGTAACATCCTTCTCATTTTTACATGATATTAAATGACATGGATAATCCACTGATTCATATATATCTATCATTTCTTCTACCTCCCTTAATTCTTCTTTAGTATACGTATCAGATTTATTAAACAGTAAAACAACAGGTATCTGATAGGCACTAGCCGTGACCAAAAAGCGATCAATGAACGCATGAAATGTAGGTGGATTATTAAGAGTAATTAATAAAAAAGCTTGGTCTATGTTTGCCGCTATGATATGAGTTTGCTTGGATAAATTTACAGAACGTCTTACAATATAATTGTCTCTAGGTTCAATATGATTAATGGTTCCTTTCGTTTCATCACCCTCATCAAAAAGAGTAAATGTTACCCTATCTCCTACTGCTATTGGGTTTGTACTTTTAATCCCTTGTATGCGAAACTTGCCCTTAATTCGACAGGAATAAAAAATATCCTCCGTACTTTTTACCAAGTACCAACTTCCTGTAGAACGATAAACAATTCCATGCATCAATGCAAACCTTTTAGCTGGGTTAAAGATAGTTTAGATTTTTTAAATTGCTAGGTTTTGTGGGGCTTTTGCTATCTTTGTATAAAATTGAATTGAATGTCTCAAAAAACGATTTTAATGATTTTAGATGGTTGGGGAAAAGCACCCAATCCAAATGTTTCTGCAGTAGATTTAGCTAAAACTCCCTTTATTGATAGTCTGTATGAGAATTTCTCACATAACAATCTCTTCACCGATGGGATGCATGTTGGGTTGCCAGAAGGTCAAATGGGTAATAGTGAGGTTGGACACATGAATCTTGGTGCAGGAAGAATAGTCTATCAAGACTTGGCTAAAATTAATTTGGCCCTTTCACAAAACACACTAAAAGATGAAATCGTCCTCAAGGATGCAATCAACTACGCAAAGAAAAATAATAAATCAGTTCATTTATTGGGATTACTTTCAAATGGTGGGGTTCATTCTCATATTAATCATCTACATGGTTTACTCGATATATTAAATGAAAATGAGTGTGAAAATGTATTTGTTCATGCGTTTACAGATGGTCGTGATGTAGATCCTCAGTCAGGAGTAGGATTTGTAAAAGAGTTGGAAAAACATATGATCCAAACTACAGGTAAAATAGCTAGTCTCATAGGACGCTATTATGCTATGGATAGAGATCAACGTTGGGAACGAGTCAAAAAAGCATATGACTTGCTCACCAAAGGAGAAGGAAATATGACCAATGACTTTGCAAATTCCCTAGAGTCATCCTATAAAAATGGAATTACTGATGAATTTATTGAGCCTTTATTTAATGAAGAAAATGATGGAAAAATAGAAGAAGGTGATGTTGTATTATTTTTTAATTTTAGAACAGATAGAGGTCGTGAACTAACACAAATGCTTTCTCAGAAAGATTTTTTTGAGCAGCAAACAAAAGCAATGGATCTTTATTATGTTACATTAACCAATTATGATTCCAACTTTAAAAACATAAAAGTAATTTTTGATAAAGACAATATTAAAGACACTCTTGGGGAGACCCTTTCAAAGGCTGGTAAAATTCAAATTCGCATAGCTGAAACTGAAAAATATCCACATGTTACTTTCTTTTTCAATGGTGGACGTGAAACCCCGTTCAAAGGAGAAGAGCGTATTCTATGTCCCTCACCAAAGGTTGCAACCTATGATCTTCAGCCTGAAATGAGTGCCTATGAAATTAGAGATGCAATTATTCCTGAAATCCAAAAAGAAACAGCTGATTTCATATGTCTAAATTTTGCAAACCCAGATATGGTAGGACATACAGGAGATTTACAGGCAGCCATAAAAGCTTGTGAAACTGTTGATGAATGCACTCAAAGTATCATCGAAGCTGCTATGAAACAAGATTACGCTATCCTCGTAATTGCTGATCACGGAAACTGTGAGACAATGTTAAATGAGGATGGTAGTCCAAACACTGCTCACACCACAAATCCAGTACCAATTATATTGGTTGATAATAATAAACGTAAAATCAATTCAGGTGTTCTTGGTGATATTGCTCCAACAATTCTTGAGTTAATGGGTGTTCCTCAACCATCAGCCATGACCCAAAAATCATTACTTTAACCCATGAAACATTTCTATCTATTTCTCTTACTTATTGTCCTTAGTTGTAACTCTTCTAATAAAAAAAGTAATGCTTCAAGCCCACCTATTATCCCAGAAAGTCTATTGGGAAAAGATTGGGAGGGAAATGAAATATTAGTAGGAAGAGTCAGTTTAGACCAGATGAATTATTACACCAAAGAGTGGATGCAAACCGAATATGATTTTTATCCGCTAAATACTGACCTAATAGAGAACATTAAGCCTCTATTACAGGGAAAATCAATTGTACTGTATATGGGTACTTGGTGTGAAGATAGTCGACGAGAAGTTCCTGGTATGATAAAAATTTTAAATGCATCGGGGTTTGATATTTCTACTATCGAAATTATCGCAGTTGATGAAGACAAACGAACGCCTGATGGATTAGAAAAAAATGTAGATTTATTAAATATACCCACACTGCTTTTTTTTGAAAATGGAAAAGAAATTAATCGTATTGTTGAATTTCCTGTTGAATCACTTGAACTTGATATTCTTTCCATTTTAAGTGGTAAGGAGTATAAAAATGCATATGCTGAATGAGTGCAATTGTACTAAAAAATGAAGAAGAAATTGAATTAATGCGTGAAAGTGCATTAATCGTTTCTAAAACTTTGGGAATGTTAGCCAGTGAAATCAAACCCGGGATAAGTACGCTTGAACTTGATAGACTTGCTGAAACATTTATTCGTGATCATGAAGCAGAACCAGGATTTTTAGGGCTTTATGATTTTCCTAATACCCTGTGTATGAGCCCCAATGCTCAAGTTGTTCATGGAATACCAAATAAAGAACCCCTGAGGGATGGTGATATTATTTCGATTGATTGTGGAGCTCTAAAAAATGGATTCTATGGTGATCATGCTTACACTTTTTCAGTAGGTGATATTGACCCTAAAACTGAAAAGTTGTTACGTATAACTAAAGAGTCGTTGTATGTTGGGATTTCACATTTTAAGGCTGGTAACCGAATTGGTGACCTTGGTTTTGCAATTCAAAACTATTGTGAGAAAGAAGGTTATGGGATTGTTCGTGAACTTGTTGGACATGGCCTAGGAAAAACGATGCATGAAGGACCTGAAGTACCCAATTATGGTAGACGAGGTAGAGGTAAGAAATTTGTTGATGGGATGGTTTTAGCTATTGAACCTATGGTGAACAGAGGAACTCATCGTATAAAACAACTCAAAGACGGCTGGACAATTCTAACTGCCGATGGGCAACCCTCAGCACATTTCGAACATAATGTTGCTCTAATTGATGGAAAACCTGAACTTTTATCTACTTTTCAATACATATACAAATCACTAGGTATTGAAAGTGACGAGGAAATTGCTTTCAGAAAAAATACATTGGTAGTATGAAATGGATTTTGAATCTTTTCCCACGAACGTGGTTGATAGGTTTGAGTATTCGTTTTCAACCATTTTTAAAATTTTATTTTCGGGGTAATCTTTTTACAGACCCAATTGACGGAAGTAACTACCGTAAATTTTTACCTTACGGGTATCAGAATATCAGAGAAAATGCACTTTGCCCAGGTACTTTATCACTTGAAAGACATCGCTTATTATGGCTATTTCTTGAAAGAGAGACCAGGTTTTTAAATAAAGAAATTAAAGTTTTACATGTAGCACCAGAACAGGTTTTTTTTAAGAAATTTAAACTATTCTCTCATTGGGAGTATACCACAACTGACTTACACTCACCATTAGCTGATATAAAAGCAGATATATGCAACCTACCCTTTAAAAATAACTACTACGATTTAATTTTATGTAATCATGTCCTAGAACATATTTCTGATGACTTAAAAGCGATGAAGGAATTATATCGTGTATTAAAAAAAGGAGGAACATTGATTGCCCAAGTGCCTATTAATCTCTCCCAAGAAGTAACATTTGAAGATAATACCATTACTGATCCAAAAGAGAGAACAAAGATTTTTGGGCAGTATGATCACCTACGTAATTACGGATTAGACTATTTTAGTCGTCTAAGTAGCGTTGGTTTTGAGGTAAAAGCAAATAACTTTTTAGAGACACTATCAATTGAAGAAAAAAAACGCTTTTGTCTCCCTAAAGATGAGAAAATTCCTGTTGCGTTAAAATAGATTGTTTTTATCCTTTTCTATTAAATTTGACAAGACTTCCACATGTTCTTCAAGTTGATCGATTTTTTTGTCCAATTCTATAAGATGTAAATAAAGCTCTTCAATCTTTTCTAACTGCATTTCTATCGTTTTATTGAGAATGATTCCACCTTGGGCTTCAACTTCATCTGTACTTAAAATATTTGGTAAATGATGATGCTTATTCAAAAATTGATCCATTTCCTTCAAACTTCTGAAACGATAATTTGGGTTTTGAGCACTTTCTCCTAAATAATAAAATTCAAATACATAGTCAGGAGTTAGTGATTGACTAGCAGTTATATTCCCAGAGGCTACAATTGTTCCAGAAACAACGAGTGTTCCTTCCAGTGGAGAACTATCTCCAATACCTACATTACCATTTTTCAAAATGACCATTGCATTTGATTTATTGGAACTATTTGGTCCATTCCCAACCACCAATAAAGGTTCATGGTCATTCCAAACAGCTTTGCTTGGCCGACTTTCGGGCACCAAATTATAACTTCCCAAAACAGTTTCTGCATAACTTTGTGCTTCTGTTGAATTCCCTAATGCAACTGAACGATGACCATAGGCTTCAGTTCGATATCCAAGTGCTACAGAAAAATCTCCTAAATTATTTTCATCCCATGCACTCCCTGAAGAATACCCTGCTCGAAAGACTCCTTTATCCTTTTTAAAAAACATTCTAGCATCATCATCAGAACCAACTTGATTGTCAAGGAAGTTTGAACCAAAAAGAAAATCAAAAGGTTGTGTTGAAGTTCGAGATAAAACAAGATTATTATCAATTATAAAAGTATTACTAAACTTACTAAAATCAATGGTTTGCGTATTCCCTTCACTAATGGATAAGGTTAATGTGTCCATCACCAAACTCGCTGTAAGTGTTTGATTATTTGAATTTACACCTTCACCATCTATTAGCATACTCAAATCTAGAGTTACAGAATTTCCTTGAGAAATTGAAAGCATAATACTCCCAGTATTTGTAATAGAAGATGCCGAAAGCGTTTGTTCATCGGTATTGACTGTTGAGCTTATTAATGGAGATAAATCAACCTCTTGTGTGTTTCCATTACTAATCGAAAAAGAGAGTATTTGTCCATTTAGACTTGCAGTCAAAGTCTTACTATCCGAACTTGATATTTCACGATTAACCAACTCGCTCAAATCTAGAGTTACAGAATTTCCTTGAGAAATTGAAAGCGTAATACTCCCCGTATTTGTAAGAGAAGATGCCGAAAGTGTTTGTTCATCAGTATTAACTATTGAACTTATTAATGGAGATAAATCAACCTCCTCTGTATTTCCATTGGATATTGAAAGAGAAAGTATACTATTATGAATACTTGCCATGAGAGTTTGAGGATCTTCCTCTATCACATCAACCCAAACCTTTGTTTCGGAGAATGGTAATTTTCTAAAATATTGGATAAGCTGACGATCTGTATTAAATATCATCATACCTGCAGGGGTATCTTGATTGAAATTCATATCGCGTTCATCTTGACTTATTCTCGTAAATAACAGCCCCTTATCTTTACTATCTAATTCTAAAAGGGCATTTTGTGAAATAAAAAAATATCATCACCTAGTTTAACTTGAGCATGAGTAAATGAAAAGGTGATAAAAAAGGTAAATAAGTGTAGTTTAAAATTCATAGGTTAAGATTTTAGTTAGTTGGAGCGAAAAATTTATAGAACCAAAAGTATAAAAAATATTTTAATCCCATCCAGACGAAAAAATTTCAATTAGATTTCCATTGACTGAAATTATCCAATAAGCTTCAAGATTTTTATCTTCTTCAATTAATTTTTTGGCTTTTTCTAACGGCATAACCATAAGTGCAGTTGCCCATGCATCAGCCGTAATACAATCAGGGGCTTTGACAGAGGCACTTAGGATATTTGAAAGAACCGGTTTTCCTATACGTGGGTCTATTGAATGAACATACTTTTCTCCTGTGAGCGAATCAATTCTATATTTCCTATAATTACCTGATGTAGCTAGTGCTTGATTGCGCAAATCATGGGTGCTGATAAAACTTCTTTCAGATTGTTGATTTGGGTCATCGATGGCAACTTTCCAAAACTCACCTGATTTAGGACTCCTCCCTCTCGCAACAAGCTCACCCCCTATCTCTACAAGGTGATTCACGCTTCCAAGTTCAACTAAATAATCCCCCAAAACATCAACCATGTATCCTTTTGCAAGCGCATTAAAATCAATGTATATGGATGTATTTTCTTTGAATATTTTTCCCTTTTTTGTCAATTGAATTTTGCTCCATCCTGTAATTTCCAATAAACTATCTCGATTTATATAATGTATATGATCGCTTTTCTTTTCAGGGCCAAATCCATATGCATTTACCCAAGCACCTACTGTTGGATCAAAATAACCGTCTGTCTTTTTCCATACTTCAGTAGACTTGGTAAATACCTTCTTAAAGTGCGAATCAACAATTATTGTACTATCGCCTCTGTTAATTTTAGTTATATCAGATTGAGGCAAATAGGTGGACATTGACTTGTTAATTTGATAAAACAAAGAATCAATTCCGTACTGAACTTCCTCATATGGGAGTTCGATTGATTCATATTGTATTGAATAAGTTGTTCCTAAAGCGAAGCCTTGGTGGAATATGGTTTGCGGCTTTTTTTCACACCCAAAAATAAAAACAAAAATAAGGAGTAGCTTTATTCTATTCATTTAATGTTATGGGCTGTAAGCCCTGATAGTTTATTGCACATGGTGCTTCTTTTGTCAAAATTAATTCATAATCATCTGCATGTGCTAGTCCAACTCCAGCATAGTAGGTCATAGCTTCAAACTTTTCTGCATGAGAACGAACTTTATCCATTAAAGCCACGTCGTAATCAAGTGGGTTATTTGGATACAATATCGCACGAACGACGACAAAATGCAATTTTTTATTCTTCAGACAAACAAATTGGGGATCTTTTTTTAATTGTGAATTGACTGTCATAAACTCGAAGCCATCCTCTTCAAGTGATTTTCCAACCACCTCCATTGCCCTATTATGTAAGTCCTGTTCATTTAGTTTTTGCATAGCCAATTGTCTAAGTCAATCTATTTATAAAACAAAAAAGGGCTACAATAGTAGCCCTTTTGGAAGTAATATTATCCTCCAAAATCGTCAAAACGAACATTTTCAGGAGGAATTCCAAAGTCATCAGCCATTTTTTCGACTGCTTGATTCATTAATGGAGGACCACAGAAGTATACTTCAATATCCTCGGGAGATTCGTGTTCTGATAAATAATTGTCAATAACAACTTGATGAACAAATCCTTTAAATCCATCACCATCGCCATCGAGACCATCCTTTATTTGCCAATTATCTTCTTCCATTGGCTCGGAAAGTGCCACATAAAATTTAAAATTAGGAAAGTCTTTTTCAAGAGCTCTGAAATGATCTAAATAAAACAATTCTCTTTTCGATCTTCCACCGTACCAAAATGTAACTTTTCGTCCTGTTTTGATTGTACGGAATAATTCATATAAATGAGATCGCATTGGTGCCATTCCAGCACCTCCACCAACATATAACATTTCAGATTCAGACTCATTGATGAAAAACTCACCAAAAGGTCCTGAAATAGTCACCTTATCCCCCGGTTTCTTACTAAAAATATAAGAAGATGCAATCCCTGGATTTACATCCATCCAGTTATTTTTAGCACGGTCCCATGGTGGGGTAGCAATACGTACATTGAGCATAACCTCTCTACCCTCCGCAGGGTATGAAGCCATTGAATAAGCTCGCTCAACTGTTTCTGGATTTTTCATCACGAGTGGCCAAAGATCAAATTTATCCCATTCAAGTTTAAATTTGTCTGGCTCTCCTGGATGCTCCTCTGGATGGGCAGATATATCAATTTCCTGATAATTTACCTCGCATTCGGGGATCTCAATCTGAATGTATCCTCCTGCTTTATAGTCCATTTCTTCAGGTAATTCAACAACAAATTCTTTGATGAATGAAGCTACGTTCCAATTACGAACTACAGTGGCTTCCCATTTTTTGATTCCAAAAACTTCTTCAGGAACCTGAATAACCATATTTTCTTTTACCTTAACTTGACATCCTAAACGCCAACCTTCAGCAATTTCTTTTCTTGTAAAGTGTGGTTTTTCGGTAGGTAAAATCTCACCTCCACCTTCTATTACTTGACACTTACATTGAATACAAGTACCTCCACCACCACAAGCTGATGGTAAAAAGATTTTATTGTTTCCTAATGTGTTTAATAAAGTGCTTCCAGAAGAAACTTCAACATTATTCCCACCATTTATCAGTAATGATACTGGTCCTGAAGGCAATAGTTTCGCTTTAGCACCCAACAACATAGCAACCAACAAAAATATGATTCCTAAAAAAACGACGACACTCGCTAAAATAATTGTATAATCCATTGCTCTTGTTATAATTTAATTCCCATGAAACTCATAAAACCAATCGCCATTAAACCAGTAATGATGAAAGTAATTCCTAATCCTCTTAACGGAGCAGGTACATTTGAATACGTAATTTTCTCACGAATAGCTGCAATTGCGATAATTGCCAAAAACCATCCTATTCCAGACCCAAATCCATAAACAGCTGACTCACCAACTCCAATAAAATCTTTTTGTTGCATAAATAATGAGCCTCCAAGAATTGCGCAATTCACAGCTATAAGAGGTAAAAATATACCCAGTGCACCATAAAGTGCTGGAGCAAATTTTTCGACAATCATTTCTACAAGTTGAACCATTGAGGCGATTACCGCTATAAACATAATGAAACTTAGAAAACTAAGATCTAAATCAGCGTACTCAGCTCCCAACCAAGCAAGTGCTCCCGGTTTCAATAAATAGGTGTCTAATAAAAAGTTAATAGGCACTGTAATAGATAATACAAAAATTACCGCAGCTCCTAAACCTACTGCAGTTTTTACGGTTTTTGAAACCGCTAAATATGAACACATTCCAAGAAAATATGCAAAAATCATATTTTCGATGAAAATGCTTTTGACAAATAAATTTACGTATGCTTCCATGAATTAGTTTTTTTCGATGAGTTTACGGTTACGTGAACGCTGGAACCATATAAATACACCTACAGTAATTAATGCCATTGGGGACAACAACATTAGTCCATTGTTTTCATAACCCATTGCGTATAATGCATCAGGAACAACCTGATATCCAAGTAGTTTTCCAGATCCTAATAATTCTCTAAAGAAAGCTACCACGATTAGAATAAAACCGTATCCAGCCGCATTTCCTATCCCATCAAGAAATGATTTCCAAACTCCATTACCCAAAGCAAAGGCCTCTAAACGACCCATTACAATACAGTTTGTAATGATTAATCCAATAAAAATGGAAAGTTCTTTATACACGTCATATGCAAATGCTTTAAGTACTTGATCAACCAGAACAACCATAGCAGCAACCACAACAAGTTGTACGATAATTCTTATACGGTTTGGAATAAGGTTACGCAATAAAGAAATAATTACGTTTGAGGCTGCCATTACAACCAAAACTGATATACTCATCACAATGGCTGGCTTCAACTGAACTGTGATTGCTAAAGCTGAACAAATTCCTAAAACCTGAACGGTAATTGGGTTATTATCATCCATTGGATCGGATAATAAAGCTCTGTTCTTTTTTGAAAAGAGAGGCTCACTGTTCTTATTCACAAAAAACAAAGTTGGTTTTTGTTTGGGTGTGTTTTCCTTAGCCATATTTTTAATTTTGATAAGCTATTGGTTCTAATTGTACTTCAACAGACTCTTGCAATTCATTTTCTTGAGAAGCGTTAAGTTTGTTTAAAGCAGTTTTTATATTGTTTATGTAAGGTGTGTAATGAGCTAGTCTTTCACTAATCATTGCAGTAACTCCATCACCAGTAATAGTAGCTCCTGAAATTGCATCAACTTCATGATCTAATTTATCAAGTCCTTGTGGGTCATTATTTGTTTTGGACACATTAATACCTGCTAAGTTTCCATTGGTATCAAAAACTTTTTCTCCTACAAAACGGTCTTGAAACCAAGTTTGAGTAATTTCAGCTCCTAAACCAGCAGTTTCTCCTTGGTGATCAAATACAACACCTTTTATTGTATTAAGATCTCTCTCTAAAGCAACATATCCCCAAATAGCATTCCACAACCCAGCTCCTCGAAGCGGAATTATATAATATTTAGTATCGTCTAATTGAGCAATATACATTGGGAATCGCTGCTGATCTACTGGCTTTTTTGTCTCAGTTGCCAATTCAATTTTGAAGGCATTTTTCGAAGTATCATCTGAACCCTCTAGAGTAAGTGCTAATTGTTCTGTAATGTACTTATTATAAAACTCTTCTGAATCTTCACGACTGGTTTCAATTCCAATAGTCGATAAGATATTTTGCATTTTTTCTTTACGCACATTATCGTTCTGCTTATCTTTTAAGGCAGTAGCTGTAAATGCGAGGGAAGAAGCAACAACCATAACCATGATTGCAGCAAAAAGAAAGGTATATGAATTACTATCTCTGTTCATCCTATGTTGTTTTTAGTTGTGCTGAAGACCAGCGCTTTTTTCTACGATTAATATTTCCTTCAATTACGTAATGATCAATTGTTGGTGCAAATACATTCATTAAAAGAATAGCGAGCATAACACCTTCAGGATAAGCAGGGTTGAATACTCGTATTAGAATACAGAAGATACCCACTAAAATACCATATATCCACTTTCCTTTGTTTGTTTGTGCAGCAGAAACAGGATCTGTGGCCATAAATACAATACCAAAAGCAAATCCACCTACAACCAGATGATTCATCCAATCAAAACTCATCAGTGCGTTTGCGCTCCATAGGTTAAACAGGAAGCCCATTAAAGCTGCACCACCTATTCCTCCAAGAATTATACGCCAACTTCCTACTCCTGTAAAAATCAAAATAAGTGCACCCACTGCAACCCAAAGGGTTGATGTTTCGGCAATTGATCCAGGGATAGCACCTTGAAACATTTCAAAGAATGTATAACTTACATCACTTCCAGCTGCCAAGCTACCTAGGATTGTTTCTCCAGAAACACCATCAATATTGGAAGCTTCAGAAACCCAAACTTTGTTTCCTGACATGTATGTTGGATAGGCGAAAAAGGCAAATGCACGAGCAGTTAATGCTGGATTCAAAATATTCATCCCAGTACCTCCAAAAGCCTCTTTAGCAATTAAAACTGCAAAAGCAACAGAAACAGCAACCATCCATAATGGAATGTCAACGGGCATGATCATTGGGATAAGTAATCCTGTCACCAAGTATCCCTCATTCACTTCGTGCCCTCTGTAAATAGCAAAAATAAATTCAATGGTTAGACCAACGATATAAGAAACGGCAATCATTGGAATAATTTTCCATGATCCATGGATAAAGGCATCCATAAATGTAAATGCTTCGCCCGTTTGTGCTAAATACTGATATCCAGTATTGTAAATTCCATAAATTAAAGCTGGCATTAAAGCAATAATTACGGTTACCATTGTACGTTTCAAATCCACAGCATCACGAATGTGCGCTCCTTTATGAGTGGTGTGATTTGGTACAAATAAAAAAGTATCAAAAGCATTTATTGCAGGTGCAAAACGTTCGAACTTTTCTCCTTTTTGGAAAGGTTTTTTTAGGTTATCGAGAGATTTTCTTAAAAATTTCATAGGTTATTTTTATCCTTCTTCTTTTAACATTAATTCAATTCCTTGTCGTATAATTTCCTGAGCTTCAATTTTAGAAGTACTCGAATAGTCAATCAATGCAAAATCTTCAGGAACAACTTCGTAAATACCAAGAGCCTCCATTCGCTCAATATCTTCGATCAAAATTGCCTTTAGTAATTGCATTGGGTATATATCCATTGGTAAAACACGTTCCATTTCACCTGTCACAACCAATGCTCTTTCTTCACCATTCATGTTTGTGTTCACTTTTGCTTTTTGTTTACCAAATAACCATGATAAAGAGGTTTTTGACATACTTGGTATAGAGTTATCTACAAAAGGTAACCACCCAAACATTCTATAGTCATTTCCCTCTGGAATAATAGATATTAAGTTGTTGTAATATCCTAGATATCCATCAATAGAGGTTGCAGATCCAGAGAGTACATCTCCATTGATTATTCGATTAGGTTTTTCATCTTCAAGCTGAGTCTTTGCCAACAATGAATATATTGAAGAACCAATTGTACTTTTATAATATTGAGGGTTTTTTACCGAAGTACCTGCAATTGCTACAGTTCGTTGTGCTGAAAATTCACCAGTAGTAAAAAGTTTCCCAATATTAACTACATCTTCTGGTCTAATTACCCATACCTTCTCTCCCGCATTGATTGGATCTATATGATGTATTTGAACACCCACATTACCAGCTGGATGCAGTCCAGTAACTTTGGTTAGGTTGACCTCAGAAATTTGCTCAAATAATGCGCTAAAATTCCCATCAACTACTAGATTTACACAATTAGGTACAAGTTTATTTAACACTTGAATTCCCTTTTGAAACTGCGCGATATGATTCTTAATTATAAAACTATATTCTACATTTAATGGAGCCGTTGAAAAAGCAGAAATAAAAATAGCTTTTGGCTTATCCTCAGGGTTTGCAATAGTTCCATAAGGACGTTGAATAATGAATGGCCAAGCACCTGATTTGAGTAAAATTTCTTTTGTTTCGTTAATGTCAATCTTATCAATAGAAGGGATATCGTGTTTGATACTCTCCTGAGATTCGGAAGCAGTTACAACAACCTCTAAGATTTTCCTTTTAGCACCCCTAACAATAGCAGTTACATCACCACCTACTGGAGACACAAAATGTATTTTCGGATTATTTTTTGAAAAAAATAAAGGAGTACCCTTTTTTACTTTCTCTCCTTCTTTGACCAACATTTTAGGTGTTGATCCAAAAAAATCGTCTGGCTTTAGAGCAAATGTTTTACTGGGAGAAATTTCAGCAAAAATTTTGTTAGCCTCACCGTCAAGATTTAAATTAAAACCTTTCCGAATTCGTATGTCTTTGGACATGAGTGTATAGATTCTGTTAAATTCTAAAATTCATGCAAATTTAGTAATTAATAGTCGTCAAAAAAACCCTTGCCAAAGGAAATTAAGATATTTATAAACATTTTTTTTTCTTGTTTAAACTTTACTTTTTTTGAGATATGTTACAAAACATAAATACACCAAGATTTTAGTAACTTAGCTACATGAAAACATACTTTTGCCCTATCCTTTGGAGTTTGTTGTTTTTTCAACTAAATAGCCAAACAATTGAAGAAAAAACTGAGGTTGATTTTGTGAAAAGTATCGTCTTTAAATCTGAACATAACAACCTCCAATTTCCATTAGTAAAGTTAAACGAATCGTTTCGTCTTGAGTTTGACGATCTATCAAATCAAGATGCCAATTACTATTACAAAATCAAACATTGCAATAAAGACTGGACTGAAAGCGATTTATTAAAAAATGATTATTTAGCTGGGTTTGATAATCAACGTATTGAAAATGCTAAAACCTCATTTGGTACGCTCCAAAGGTATACCCATTTTAGCCTACTGCTTCCAAATCAAAAAACACAACTTAAAATTTCAGGAAATTATTTACTTGAAATTTATGACGATTATGATGAATTGGTCTTTACGAGAAAGTTTTTAGTCTATGAGGATCAGGCTGAGTTGAAAGTTCAAATTACAAACACACAAGATATCAGTAAATTTAAAACACATCAGAATCTACAGTATTCAATTACAACTAAGGGCTTTAAAGTTCGAAATCCAAACTCTGATTTGAGCGTCCTTTTGATTCAAAACAACCAATGGGATAATTCATTTTTTTCACCCCCTCCTCAATTTGTAAACAACAATCAGTTTGACTACAGGTATGACACTCAAACTCAATTCGAAGGGGGAAATGAATATTTAAATTTTGATACTTCCGATATCCGTTTAGCAAATCAAAAAATAAGTTTTGTAGAAAAAAAAGAGTTTTTTCATCATTACTTGTATACGGACGCAAATAGAATTGGATTACCCTATACGTTTAATCCTGATATTAACGGGGACTTTGTAATTAACACAATTCAAGGAAATGATGTCAATACAGAAGCTGATTACAGTATTGTGTATTTTAGTTTAGCGAAACAGTATGGACTTGATGAGAGCGAAATATATGTTTATGGCAAATTCAATAATTACGAATTAAAAGAGGAAAATAGATTAATTTACAACCCCAATCTAGAATTGTTCGAGGGAATACTTTTGCTAAAACAGGGGTTTTACAATTACAAATATGTGGTTATTAGTGAGGGTAATCTCAAAAAAAATGCCATTTCAGATACCCACTTCAACACTGAAAACAGTTATTTGGCTTTGGTTTATCACAGAGGGATTGGCCAACGTTATGATGCTCTGATAGGATGGGGAAAAGCAGAATCATTTCAACAAAACAAATAATTTTTTTATTGATTTAAATACAATGTTTAAAAAAATTTTATTTTATGTTGATTTTTTACTTAACTTGCTAATAGTTAATGGATAGTACAATGATTCAACAAGTTACGAAAGGGATTAAAATCTCGGTGCTCACCAAGTATGAAGGTGCGTTTTTAAAAAACAATGTGCCTCACTATGCTTTTCGTTACACCATCCGAATTGACAATCAAAGTAAAGATGTTGTCCAATTGCTCAATCGCCATTGGAAAATAATGGAATCTAATCGACGTCCACATTATGTCGAAGGTTCTGGGGTAATCGGGAAAAAACCAATTTTAAAGTCGGGTGCTACCCACACCTATCAATCTAACTGCCTACTCACATCTCCAATAGGAGCAATGAAAGGATATTACACTATGGTAAATTATACCTCAACTGAAGAATTTGAAGTTGAGATTCCAGTATTTAAATTGGCGGCAACTTTTGCCTTGAATTAATTTTTTTTTTCTTTATTTGGAAAAAAAATTGACAATGTCCAACAGTTATCCTAAAACTCCGAAAGTTCTTAACGAACCTGTAAAAAATTATTCTCCTGGTAGTACAGAACGTATACAACTACTCAGTATGTATCGAGAAATGTATAATCATCATGTTGAAATACCATTAAAAATCAACGGTGAATCTGTCTTTACAAATTCAACCGCTGAGATGCGTCCTCCTCATGATCACAAACACGTCTTAGGAAAATATCATTTAGCTGAAAGAAAACATGTAGAAAATGCTATTGAAAGTGCTTTGAGCGCACGTAAAGAATGGAGTCAATTATCCTTTGAACAGCGAGCAACAATTTTTTTAAAAGCTGCAGACTTATTAGCGGGTCCATATCGATCAAAAATCAATGCATCAACTATGCTTGCTCAATCTAAAACAGCTCATCAAGCTGAAATTGATGCAGCATGTGAATTCATTGATTTCCTTCGTTTTAATGTTCAATTTGCAGAGGAAATTTATGCTGAACAACCCTATTCTGGTGATGGAGTATGGAATCGACTTAGCTATCGTCCATTAGAAGGTTTTGTGTATGCAGTTAGCCCTTTTAATTTCACTGCGATTGCTGGTAATTTATCAGCAGCGCCAGCACTTATGGGAAATACAGTTGTTTGGAAGCCTAGTGACCATCAAATATTTTCTGCAAAAGTTATCATGGATGTTTTTGAAGAAGCTGGACTTCCGAATGGAGTTATCAACATGGTTATGGGAGATCCCGAAATGATTACAACTACTGTATTGAAATCCCCTGACTTTGCTGGTATCCACTTTACTGGATCTACATTTATTTTCAAAACAATTTGGCAACGAATTGGGGAAAAAATCCATACCTACAAAACATATCCTCGAATTGTTGGTGAAACAGGAGGAAAAGATTTTATAGTTGCCCATCCAAGTGCTGATATTGAAGAAGTAGCAACTGGAATTGTCAGAGGTGCTTTTGAATTTCAAGGACAAAAGTGTTCAGCTGCATCT
>JAUROD010000043.1 GCA_030835845.1 Flavobacteriaceae bacterium | reverse complement strand
TCCACCTATTTTAATTTTTTCTCCTGCACGAAGTGGTAAAGACAATACTCAAAAACATACACTTGAGAATGTGATGGAGGTAGATGAGGTTGTAATCAATATAATTCATTACCCTTTGGTGGAGCAAATGTCATTATCTAGTGCACCATATCAGAAAGGAGTTAATGAATTTGTAAAGTCAGGATTGACACAAGTGAAAAGTTCTAAAGTCCAACCCCCTCGAGTTGGAGAAGCTCCCATCTCATTTGAATGTAAAGTAAATCAAGTTATCCCCATGGGAGACGGACCTGGGTCAGGGAACTTGGTTATTGCTGAGGTTGTTTTAATACACTTTCAAGATAAATATTTGGACGAATCTGGAAATTTAGTAACTGAAAAAATTGATTGGGTGGCTCGTATGGGAGAAAGTTGGTATGCGAAGGTTAATAAAGAAGCTCTTTTTCAAATCCCCAAGCCGATAACAAAAAAGGGTATTGGAGTTGATCAATTACCCGAAAGTGCTCAAAAAAGTAGTGTATTGACAGGAAATGATCTAGGTCGTTTGGGGAAAAATGATCGTATTCCTTCACAACAGGAAATAGATCAATTAAAAAATTCTGACCTTATTCAAAAGACATTAGCTACGATAAAAAATGAAGATAAAATTGAATACTTTCATCAACTTACTCAAAAAGAGCTTGACAAAAAAAATTATTTGAAAGCATTGACAATAGTTTTTCTTGTAGAACAAGTTTAGATCATTATTGGCTAAAAAAAAGCCTATAAACAAAAGCTTACAGGCTGATAAAGTGGAGTCGGAGGGAATCGAACCCTCGTCCAAACAAGCAAACGAAGAGCTTTCTACATGCTTATTTTTCAATTGATTGTCGGATACAGGCTGACTGAAAACGGCCTACCTTGTACCTTAGTACTTTTATTGAAAAACGCAAGCAGTACAATTGCGTTTCGATGTTGACTTCTCTGGTGTCTCTATTTTAACCGCCGTCAACAAGGGCTGTTAAGAGACATCCGGCTTCCCAACCTTGTTGGGACTAGGCAATGACTTACTTTGATTCAGTCGCTTATGCAGCTAGAGCGTAGTTATTTTCGCCAATTAAAGTTTGAGTCCAAGATTTACGAGCTGTGAATCAATGCTCGACATGCTTACTATTCGATTGATCTCGCTGTCAAAACCAGTCGACCCCATTATGTAAATAAGAACGTATTATGGGTGCAAAATTACTAATTATTTGCCAGTTGTAAGACCTAATTTGGTCATTAAACTAGATAAAAAAGTATTCTCTAAAAACTATTTTCATTGTCCCCTAATGAAAAAATTCATTAATTTAGTGCATCTAGTAAGAATTACACAAAAATCGATTTATTTTACTTTTTTAAATTATACTTTTATGGGAAAGCTTAAGCTTACTAACCTGTCCAAGACCTATACAAATAATGTAAAGGCATTAGATTCTATCTCGATCGAAATCAGCAGCGGAATGTTTGGTCTTTTGGGTCCAAATGGAGCAGGGAAATCTACCCTTATGCGAACAATTGCTACTCTGCAACAGCCTGATTCAGGTAGTATCGAATTTAATGGTTTGGATCCCCTAAGTAATCCTAAAGAATTTCGAAAAAGTTTGGGATATCTTCCTCAAGAATTTGGTGTTTATCCAAGAATTTCAGCTCAACAATTATTAGATCATCTTGCTGTATTAAAAGGTGTTTCCTCAAAAAAAGAGCGTAAAGAATTGGTCGATTATTTACTACATAAAGTTAACCTTTATGATAAGCGTAATAAAAGCGTAAAAGGTTTTTCAGGTGGTATGAAACAACGTGTAGGTATAGCTCAAGCATTAATAGGGAACCCTAAGCTTCTTATTGTTGACGAGCCAACTGCTGGACTTGATCCTGGTGAACGCAATCGTTTTTACGATTTAATCTCCTCTATTGGTGAGGAGGTAATTGTGATTCTTTCCACTCATATTGTTGATGATGTTCGTGAATTATGTACAGATATGGCAATAATGAATCATGGAAAAATTGTTTATAATGGAACTCCTCAAGAGGGAATTGCATCACTTAAAGGGCGTGTTTTTGAAAAGCAAATTAATCGAAATGAACTGGAGGAATATCACGCTAATTTTCAAGTAATTTCAAATCGACTTATAGGTGGAAAACCTGTTATTCATGTGGAAGGAGAGAAGCCAGATTCAAGTTTTAAAGCCATTGAGCCATCCTTAGAAGATGTCTTTTTCTCGAAACTACAAAACCAGTCCTAATTTCTCCAACATGTTTAGACACTTCTTCTTTTCCGAAATAAGATATAATCTTCGTCAACAGATGGTTTATCTATTCTTTTTTATTGTTTTTCTTATTGTTTTTGCAGCTACTTCGTCAGATAATGTATCTATAGGTGGAGCTGTTGGAAATGTAAACCGTAATTCACCACATGTCATTACTACATTCACCAGTGTCATGACAATTTTTGGACTACTCTTTGCAGCTGCATTTTTTAACAACGCTGCTTTACGAGATCGTAAATACGAATTTCAAGAAATCTTGTTCACTACACCTATTGATAAATTTGGTTACTTTTTTGGACGATTTTTTGCAGCTATTTTTCTTTCCTCAATTCCATTATTAGCTGTATTTGCTGGAGTTTCACTTGGTTCATTCATCGCTCCTATTGTTGGTTGGGTTGAACCAGACCGATTTGGAGCTTTTTCAATGCAATCATTTATTGCTAATTATTTTCTATTTATCATTCCAAACATGGCAATTGCAGGGTCTATTATATTTTTTCTTGCTCAGCAATTTCGAAGCACTATAGTTTCTTTTGTAGGAGCACTTTTAATCATCGTTGCTTACTCTGTATCGGGTCAGTTTCTCAGTGATTTAGACAACGAAACACTGGGTGCATTAACAGATACTTTTGGTATTCGCACCTATTCCGTAGTTTCAAAATATTACACTCCGCTTGAAAAAAACACGCTTATTCCTTCTTTTTCAGGCTTATTGATTTGGAACCGACTAATTTGGCTTGGAGTTGCTACGATACTCACAATTGTTGCTTACTTAAACTTTAGTTTTTCAGATAAAAAAATCACAAGATTTACTAAAGAAAGTGCCAACGAATCTTCTGATAAAAAGAGTTTTAATCGTCCTGAAGTTACACACATTCAAGATTCTACAATCAATCAATTTCGTAGTTTTTTCTTAATTAATTTCAAAAGCATTTACAAACACGTAACTTTCCGAATACTCTTTTTGTTTAGTATAATTTTATTACTTTCTGACTTAATATCAGGCTATGAATATTTTGGGTTACAATCCTATCCGTTGACCTATAAATTGACAGATTCTATTCAAGGAACAACAATATTTCTCATAATTATTTTAGTCTTTTTTAGCGGAGAATTAATTTGGAGAGATCGCGACTTTAGGATCAATGAGGTTGTAGATTCAACTCCACATTCAACGCTAATCCCACTTTTCGCAAAAACACTTTCTCTTTTTTCATTAACTGTTTTAATCCATCTATTTTTTGTTGTATTAGCAATTTCGTATCAACTCATCAATGGATTTTATCAAATTGAATTAGGCACTTATTTTTGGCATTTTATTTATAATGCTTTTCCCCTTTATCTCGCTGCATGTTCACTCCTTGTTGCCATTCAGGTAATATTCAATCATAAGTATATCGGATACCTGATTTCTGTAATTATAATTCTCGGTTTAGATATCATTTTCTTGATCATGGATATTCAATCAAATATGCTATTCTTCACAGGAAAACCTTTCTTGCTTTATTCCGATATGAATGGGTTTGGACCTAGCTTGACAGGTGTGTTTTGGTTTAATGTTTATTGGATAAGTTTGAGTCTATTTGTTTTGATACTATCTGGATTATTTTGGGCTCGAGGATCAGTAAGTTCATTGATTGATCGATTGAGAATTAATCGTCAAAAAGTAACAAAATCGTATTTTGCTCTTGTTTTGTTGTCTGGTGTAATTTGGTTTGGTATTGCTGCAAATGTATACTACAATACCCAAATTCTAAATCCTTATATGTCAGTAGACGAATCAGAACAAATGGCCCTTGATTATGAAAAAACTTATGTTAGTTACAAAGGAATGAATCATTTCAAGCTTATTAAAGCGGATTATGGTATTGATATTTTTCCATCTGATAAACGAGCTGAGGTTCGAGCGGATATGCTGCTGATTAACCCAAATGATGAACCACTTGACACTTTATTGCTAAATGTGACTAGAGAGTGGAAAGGGGAGTTAAATATTCCAAACCTTAAACTTGTCAAAGAGGATACAAAACACAGAGTACAATTCCATGTCTTTGATCCTCCTTTTATGCCTGGTGATACGTTAAAGGCAGTTTTTAAAAATACATTTGAATCCAATGGGTTTTCAAATAATGGAGAATCCACAAGTATAATTGACAACGGATCATTCTTTAACAACTTTGCAGTATTACCAGATATAGGATACAGTGAAGGGAAAGAAATTAGCAGTAAAAACAAAAGAAAAAAATTCGGTTTACCTCCAAAAGACCGTATGCCTGAATTGAAAGAAGATTGTGGGGATGATTGTTTGTCAAATTATTTGACACAAGGGTATTCTGACTATATTGATGTTGAAACAGTCATATCAACTTCCAATGACCAAATTGCCATAGCACCAGGATCATTGATAGAGGAATGGACTGAGGATGGTCGTAATTATTACAAGTACAAAGTGGATTATCCATCTCAAAACTTTTATTCGTTTATGTCTGCAGATTATCAGGTTGCTACCCGTGATTGGAATGGTGTATCAATTGAGATTTATTATGATGAAAAACATAGCGTAAATATAGAGAGGATGCTTAATGCTGTGGAGCGTTCTCTTGATTACTACACTAAGAATTTTGGACCTTATACACACAAGCAATGTAGAATTATTGAGTTCCCTCGTTTTTCTACATTTGCACAAGCATTCCCGGGTTCTATGCCCTATTCGGAGGCTTTTGGGTTTGTGATTAATTTAGAGGACGAAGAAAAAAACAATGTAATTGATGCTGTTATCGCTCATGAAATGGCGCACCAATGGTGGGCACATCAGCTTGTAGGTGCCAACATGCAGGGTGGAACAATGCTCAGTGAGAGTTTTTCTGAGTATTCCTCTTTAATGACAATGAAGAGTATAGCGGACAACCCTATGGATATGCGGGAATTTTTAAGGTATGATCATGATAGATACTTGAGCGGTCGTTCAGGTGAATTGGAAAAAGAACTGCCACTTTACAAAGTAGAAAATCAATCGTATATCCACTATGGAAAAGGATCTGTTATTTTATACGCACTTCAAGATTACATTGGAGAGGATAAAGTTAACTTAGCTATGCGTGAATTTTTAGAGGAACACAAATACAAAACTCCTTATCCTACATCGTTGGACTTCCTTTCATATTTGGAACCAAAGGTGCCTGATTCTTTAAATTACCTAATTGACGATTGGTTTAAAGAAATTACACTTTATGACAATCGATTGATTGAAGCAATTGCAAGCCCTCTTGAAAATGGTAAATACGAGATCACTTTTGAAATTGAAGCAAGAAAGGTTAAAGCTGATTCACTAGGAGCAGAGACAGTAGCACAACTGAATGAGTGGGTTGATGTCGGAGTCTTTGCTGATGAAGATGAAAAAATATTAATGCATCAAAAAAGAATATTATTGACATCAGAAAAAACAACTTATCGTATGGAAGTAGATTCGTTGCCAGTTAAAGCTGCAATAGATCCTCGTCACATATTGATAGATCGAATTTATTCAGACAATATTCGCAAAGTGAAGCTAAAGTAGAGATCTAAATCAAACTACTCAATTTCATAAGCTTGATATTTTGACAAAGTATTGTCGTTTTAAATTCAATAAAAACCATCAATTTACTTGGTTAAAACGTACATTTCATCAAAATCATTTTTATGTTTGTTTTAGGGTGAAAGTCAAAGATATACCGCTATCTTTGCGCGGTAAAAAAAAACATATGTCCACCATTAAAAATATTGCAATTATTGCCCACGTTGACCACGGTAAAACGACTTTGGTGGACAAAATCATGCATCACTGCGAGCTTTTTCGAGATAACGAAAATAAAGGGGAGCTTATCCTTGATAATAATGACTTGGAACGTGAGCGTGGAATTACAATTTTATCTAAAAATATCTCTGTAATATACAAAGGCACAAAAATTAATATTATCGACACACCTGGTCACGCTGATTTTGGAGGAGAAGTTGAACGTGTACTTAATATGGCAGATGGTGTTCTTCTGCTTGTTGATGCATTTGAAGGACCAATGCCACAAACACGTTTTGTACTCCAAAAAGCAATTGATTTAAAACTCAAACCAATCGTAGTAATCAATAAAGTTGATAAAGAAAACTGTACTCCCGAAGAAGTTCATGAATCTGTTTTTGACCTGATGTTTGAGCTAGGTGCTGAAGAATGGCAATTAGATTTTCCGACTGTTTATGGGTCTGCTAAAAATAATTGGATGAGTGAAGATTGGAATAAGCAGACTGAAAATGTTGAACCTCTTTTAGACATGGTCTTAGAACACGTTCCAAGTCCTGAAATTGAAGAAGGAAATACACAAATGTTAATTACTTCTTTGGATTTCTCTTCTTACACAGGAAGAATTGCAATTGGTCGTTTACAACGTGGTAGCTTAAAGGCAAATATGCCAGTTTCTCTAGTTAATCGAAAAGGTGAAATAACAAAACAGCGAATCAAGGAACTCAATCTTTTTGATGGTCTTGGTCGTCAAAAAGTAGAAGAAGTACAAGCAGGAGATATTTGTGCAGTAATTGGTTTGGAAGGTTTTGAAATTGGCGATACAATTGCTGACAATGAAGCTCCAGAAGCATTGCCAACTATTGCAATCGATGAACCTACAATGAGTATGCTATTTACAATTAATGATTCTCCTTTCTTTGGGAAAGATGGAAAATTCGTTACTTCTAGACACATCAAAGACCGCTTAGAAAAAGAACTAGAACGCAATTTAGCCATGCGTTTAAAGGAAACAAACTCAGCTGATAAATTCATTGTTTTTGGACGCGGTGTACTTCACTTATCAGTTTTAATTGAGACAATGCGTAGAGAGGGTTATGAACTTCAAATAGGTCAACCTCAAGTAATTATTAAGGAAATTGACGGAGTAAAACACGAACCAATTGAGGAGTTAACTATTGATTTACCCGAGCATGTTTCAGGAAAAGCAATAGAAATGGTCACTATGCGTAAAGGTGAAATGTTAAGCATGAACCCGAAAGGAGAACGTATGATTTGTGAATTCACTATCCCTTCTCGTGGAATTATAGGATTAAGAAATCAACTTTTGACTGCTACGGCTGGTGAAGCAATTATGAATCACAGGTTTAAAGAGTTTAGTCCTTACAAAGGTGAAATTCCAGGACGAATCAATGGATCCTTGATTTCAATGGAAAAAGGTAGTGCGATACCCTATTCACTAGATAAATTGCAAGAACGTGGAAAATTCTTTGTTGCTCCAAATGAAGAAGTATATACTGGTCAAGTGATTGGTGAAAATTCACGTGGTGATGATATGGTTGTGAATGTAACAAAAACAAAAAAGTTGTCAAACGTTCGTGCTTCAGGATCAGATGATAAGGTTAAACTTGCTCCACCGATTAAATTTTCATTGGAGGAAGCATTAGAATATATTCAAGGTGACGAGTATGTTGAGGTTACCCCAAATAATTTACGTCTTCGTAAAGTTTACCTTGATGAAAACGAACGTAAAAGAATGGCTTCAAAAAGCAACTAAGCGTTTTTTTTCTGAACAACTTCGTATACACTTCCCTCATCACAACGAAGTATTTTTCCTGGGAATTTTACAATCATGTTGTAATCATGTGTTGCCATTAGAATGGTCATTCCTTTTTGATGAAGTTTTTGAAAAACCGACATAATTTCAAGACTTGTTTGAGGGTCTAGGTTTCCTGTTGGCTCGTCAGCGATAATAATGTCAGGTGTGTTAAGTAGGGCTCTAGCAATAGCTATACGTTGTTGTTCACCTCCAGAAAGTTCAAAAGAATACTTGTGTAAAACACCTTCCATTCCAATTTGATTAAGCACTTCGTTGATACGATCACTAATTTTTGTTTTGTCTTTCCATCCAGTAGATTTGAGAACAAAACTTAGATTATCAGCAATACTGCGATCGGGTAGGAGTTTAAAATCTTGAAAAACCACACCGATTTTTCGACGTAAGTATGGAATGTCTTTTTGTTTCATCGTTTCTAATTGGTAATCACCAACGCATCCACTCCCTTTTTGTAAAGGTAAATCAGCATAAAGTGTTTTGATTAAACTACTTTTTCCTGTTCCTGTTTTACCAATAAGAAACACAAAGTCTCCTGCATTTACCTGAATATTTACATCACTTAGAATACACTGTTTGTTTTGGTAAATAAATGCGTTTTTTAGTTCTACAAGTAAGTCCTCCATAAGGGTGTTCTTAATTTTCACCTTAAAATTACCAATTCTATTGGCAAAGAACCCAAAAAGTTAAATTTTGTTGATAATTTAAATACGATTTTTATTTATTGGCGTTATTGAATAAAGCACATTGTTTAATTTTGAGTATGAAATCATTGCCCATTTTCTTTTCACGCCTTTTGATTTTAGTTATTTACTTTGTTGGATTTTCAATTCTACATGCACAACAAAAGCTAGAGTCCTATGTTGCCTCAACAGCCTCTTATTTTGAAGCTTCAAGTGCTTACACTCAAGCATCTCAGCATTATTTACTTTTATCCACCTTCCCAAATTTAGAAAAATTTCACGCTGAGGCTTGGTATAATCAAGTAAAACTTAGTGCTCTACGAAATAGTAAAGTTGTAAAAAAAGAACTTGATCAGTTTTTAGTTTTACATCCTACCACTAATTTAAGTGAAAATACTACAGTGGACATTGCTGATTTGTATTTTGCACATGCGGATTATTCCAAATCTATGCAATGGTTTGATAAGACAGAAGATCATACTCTTTTCTCTTTTGACCGTCCAGCATTTAATTTTAAAAAAGCATATTCCTATTTTTCCGGTAATCAATACAAATTAGCTAAACCCTATTTTGAGAAACTTACTCAAACAATAAAATATGCTACAGATGCTAATTATTATCTTGGTTTTATAGCATATCAATTCGAAGAATATGAAGCAGCGAACGATAATTTAGCTAAGCTTACTACATTGAAAGATCGAATTGATATTAGATATTTTCAATCAAATATGTATTTTAATGCTGGAGACTTTGAACGTGCTATTGAGCTTGGAAAAGCGAGTTTAGTTTATGCTGATCCAATTCAATATTCTGAATTATCAAAAATAATAGGTGAATCTTATTTCAATCTAGGAGACTACAAAAAAGCACTAACTTACTTGTTGGATTACAAAGGAAAAAATGGGCGTTGGAGCAATACAGATTATTATCAGCTTGGTTACGTATACTATCGATTAACATCCTTTTCAAAAGCGATTGAACAATTCAACCGAATAATTGAGGGTGAAGATGAAATAGCACAAAATGCATATTATCATTTAGCGGATAGTTACTTAAAAACAAACCAACAAACTGCTGCATTAAATGCTTTTAAGCGTGCTTCAGAAATGGCATTTGATTTATTTATCAGAGAAGACGCCTTGTTGAACTATGCACGATTAAGTTATTCACTTGGTAATTCTTATGAGCGTCCTTCAACGGTTATTGAACGTTTTTTGTCCGACTACCCAAGTCATAAGGAAGCTTCAAGAATGGAATCACTTCTGTTGGATTATTATATGGTAACCCAAAATTTTGAAACTGCCCTAGCTCTACTCAATACCTTTTCTTTAAATCGCTTTCCTAAACAACGCCAACAAGTATTTTATCAACTAGCTTCATTGCGATATCGTTTAGGGGAATTTAATGATTCAATTGAATTATATCAAAGTGCATTAGGAGCACATACTAACTCCAATGTAAAAGCTTTAAGTTATTATTGGATGGCACAAGCTTTCTTTGAAATTGATAATTATTCTACAGGAATTGATGCGATGAAAAATGCATATAAACAAACGGCATTCAACACACTAGATGAGTATAAATTTTACCATTACAATATAGGATACGCATATTTTCAATCTAAAAATTATGCGTTTGCAATAACCAACTTCGAATTGTTTTTAGCTCAGAATGATTATCCTGCTGAATATGAATCTGATGCACGTCTTCGCTTGGCAGATAGTTATTTTGGTCAAGGAGACTACTTATCAGCCTCAATTGCTTATGCACATGCGAATAAAATCGTTTCCGAACAATCAGATTATCTGCTTTATCAGCAAGCTATTTCAAATGGATACATTAATCAATCCCAAGAAAAAATAACACTTTTGATTACCCTCACGGAGTCATTTCCTGATTCAGATTTAGTGGATGATAGTATTTTTGAAATAGCAAAAATCTATGCTGAGCAAAAGGACTATACTCAATCTGAGTTGTATTATCAAAAACTTATTGATGAATTTTTGATAAGTGAGTTAAGACCAAATGCATTACTCAACATTGGACTTGATTTTTTTAATCAAGGAAAGAATGTTAAGGCTTCAGATAAACTACGACAAATAGTTATAGAATACCCCCAAATTTCGTTAGTTCAACAAGCAGTTCAAACCTTAAAAGAAATTTCAGTAGAACAAAATTCGGTAGAAGAGTTTTCAGAGTGGATGTCAAATGTTGAAACTACTACATTATCTGAAGGAGAGATTGAGAGAGCTGCTTTTCAGGCTATTGAGAGATTGATTGACAATAACCAAGCAGAGGATGCAATAACAGCGCTTAGAGATTATACCTCCAGATACCCAGAGGGTTTGGATGTGCTTCGTGCATATTTTCTTTTGGGAGAATTGAACTTTAAAAAAGGGCAATGGGAAGAAGCTTTACTGAGTTTTACATATGTTGTGGAAAAGCAACCCAATAGTTACAGTGAGCAAGCTTTTGTTCGCATGACGGAAATATACAAAGGATTGGATCGGGTTGAGGAGGCTATTTCCGTATGGAAACACCTAGAAAAGGTGGCAAAATATGAGGAAAACAGACGCTTTGCACAGTCAAATTTGATGCTCGCTTACTATAGGTTGGCTGATTATAAAGAAGCAATTGCGTATGTTGAGTTAATTCTTTCACTTGATCAATTAGAGGATCAAATTCGCTGGGATGCCTACTATGTATGGGCAAAATCTGCTGAGGCTCTACAAGACAGACCTTTGCAAATAATGGCTTTTAAAGAGCTAGAAAATGCCCCGCAACCAGAACGTGTAGTTGAAGCTTTGTATTTTGCTGCTGAAGAGAAAAACAGAAACGGAGCTTTTGAAAATTCTAACCTCATTATAGAGCGAATCGCTCAAGATTTTGGCGATTATCCATATTGGGGAGCAAAAAGTTTATTGTTAATGTCTAAGAATTTTTATCAATTGGGTGATGCTTTCCAAGCTACTTTTATTCTTGAATCAATAGTTAAAAATTTCACTCAATTTTCTGATTTGATTGAACAAGCCAATATTGACTTAGCAAAGATTAAGGCAATTGAATCAAACCAAAATACATCAATTAAACCAAACATTGATAACAATGAATAAATTTTACTTCCTTTTTTTGTGCTTTTTCATGGGGATGCTTTTTGTTTTTGGTCAGGAAGAAAAAGATCTTGGAACACAAGAAATCACGGTAACAAAGGCATTCAAACCGAACATAAAAAATGTTATAAAAAAGAAAGAATCTCCCCAGTTTTTAGATTCCCTAAGCAAAAAGAAATATAAGATAAATTATCAGATATTTTCTGTTCCCGTCGCTTCAACTTTTACACCAGCAAAGGGAGATGCCCGTAAACTTGAGTCGCCAAAAACTCCAATTCAATACAACTCTGGAATTACCATGGGATATGGAAGTTTTAACCAGCGTTTAATTCAATATAACTCCCTTATATCTATGGAAAAGCAACAAGAGTTAGGTTGGATTATTCACTATTCTGGTCTCTCTGAATCAATCCCTGAACTCTTAATTCCTTCTACACAATCAGATTTTTTGACACATTTTTCTCATCGAAAAATAACAGATAAAAACAGAGTCTTCACACAGCTAAATTTTAAACAAAACCAATATTATTTTTACGGTCTTCGCTCACAAATTAATTCACGACTTTTAAATGGCATAGACGCTAAGCAAAAATTAAATTATTTCACCTTATCAAGTGATTGGCTATGGTTTGATAAGCTTATTAAGGATGCTAAGTTCAATATGGGTTTAACTACCGATGCCTTTTCAACTAATGAATTATATCTTGATTTTGTTACTACATTTCAGAAAAATTTAGGTTCAGTCGCATTATTTTTTTCTCCAGAAATAGCACATCTTAATTCAAATTTTGATCATGAATATTATTCTAAACAATCTTATACTTATCAATCTACTTTGGGAAAAGCCTCGCTTTTTGCAAGTAAAAGTACAGGAAACTTTAAATTCAAAATAGGTGTTTCTGCTGTTCTTTCATTAGATAGTTCATCTGAAAAGGAATGGTTGTTTTTTCCTCAAATGTCACTTTCATATCTTACAAAAAATGGTAAACTCCTCCCATTTCTCGATATTGGTGGCGAGATTAAACAAAATAGTTTCCGTGATTTTACTCATTTCAATCCCTTTATAGCTCCTGCGATTCAGATTCAAACATCAACAATTCCATTTCGTTTGGTGCTTGGTGCACGAACCAAGCTTAGTTCAGGTTGGAGGCTTGAAGGGAATGTATCAATTGAAGAAAATGAAAAGTTACCCATATTTAGGCACTTTGGCCTTGACTCAAATGAACAAAATGTATCACCTTTCCGACTTGGGAATTCTTTTGAAGTAATATACATCCCAGTCGTAACTGGAGCAATTGAAGCGAATTTAAAAGCACCTGTAAATAGTGATTTGGTTTTTAACTTTAATCTGCGCTATGTAAATTATTTCAATAGCAATGACTCCATCACAGATGTTCAAACAAATGACGAGGTATCCAATTTACCAAATATTTTCATTGATTTAGATGGGAGATACAGCATTGGTAAGCATGTAGTTTTTCAATGGTTGTTAGCTCATAGAGGTGCCCGAACGAACAGTTATCCCCCAGATTCGACTCTATCCGTTTCGCAAAATGTTCCTCTTCTTTCAGAGCGTTTACCTGCCTTTACACAACTTGATATGTCTATTGATTTTAAAATCAACCCACGTTTAAACTTTTTTGCAAAAGGGAATAATCTTCTAAACCAAACCTATTATCAATGGAGTAATTACAGGGTTTATAGTACAAACTTCTTAATTGGATTACGATATAACTTCGAAGTCAGTTTGTAATTCAAAGTATTCTTTTATTTTTGTTCTAAACACGATTAGATATGAAATATTACCTGAGCTTTTTATCATTAAGTTTAATTCTTATATCCTGTACAAATAACCAAGTAGACTTAATCGTTCATAATGGAGTTGTTTACACAGTAAATGAAACTTTTGACACTGCAACTGCATTTGTTGTAAAGGAGGGTAAATTTTTAGAAATTGGGAATGAAGATTTGCTTTCAAAGTATAATTCTAAAAATATTTTGGATTTAAAGGGTCTCACTGTATATCCTGGTTTGATTGATGCGCATTGCCATTTTTACAATTTAGGTATAACGCAAACACAAGTTGAACTTCGAGGTTCTGAGAGCGAAAAAGCTATGGTAGATAGGGTGATAAAATTTGCAGAAAATGAAGAAGGTCCTGCAATACTTGGTCGTGGATGGGATCAAAATTTGTGGGAGGTTAAAGAATTTCCAACAAAAGACATGCTTGACAATGCTTTTCCAGACAAAATGGTTGCTTTGCGCCGAGTAGATGGACATGCTCTTTTGGTAAATCAAAAGGTATTGGATGCAGCAGAAATTACATCAAATACCTCGATTGAAGGGGGAGAGGTGATTGTTAAAGACGGCTTACCAACAGGTGTACTAATCGACAATGCTATGGGACTTGCAAATGCAGTAATTCCAAAACCTTCTCGATCAAAAGAAATAGAAGCACTTAAGGCAGCAGAAAAAATTGCTTTTGAGAATGGACTCACTACAGTTGATGAAGCAGGTCTCGATTGGGATAAGCTGGAATTAATAGATAGTCTACAGCAAGCCAACCAACTAAAAATAAGACTTTATGGGATGATTTCTAATTCCCCAGAAAATATAGCCCATTATCTTGAAAAAGGAATAACACAAACCAATCGTCTTACTGTTCGGTCAGTTAAAGTTTATGCAGATGGCGCCTTGGGAAGCCGTGGAGCAGCATTAAAAGCCCCTTACAGCGATGAACAGGGAAATACAGGATTGTTTCTAACTCCGATAAATGAGATTAACACACTCGCTATTAAATTGTCAGCGAATGGATTTCAGATGAATACTCATGCAATTGGTGATGCTGCAAATGAAGCAGTTTTAAAAGCGTATGCTAGTGCACTTAAAAAAGTTGATGATCCGCGTTGGCGTGTTGAACATGCCCAAGTAGTTGCCAAGGAAGATCTCTCGTATTTTGGTAAAAAAGTGATTCCCTCTGTACAACCAACTCATGCTACAAGCGATATGGAATGGGCGGATGAACGATTAGGTGAAGAAAGAGTAAAAACAGCATACACGTATAAAGAGTTGCTTGATGTTTCTGGAAAACTTGCATTAGGAACCGACTTTCCAGTAGAAGAAGTTAATCCGTTAAACACATTTTATGCGGCTGTTGCACGAAAAGATAAAAATGGACATCCTGCTTCTGGATATCAAATGAAAAACGCATTGACGCGTGAGGACGCACTCAAAGGAATGACTATTTGGGCTGCTTTTGCCAATTTTGAAGAGAATCAAAAAGGCAGTATAGAAGTTGGTAAGGTCGCAGATTTTGTCATAATGTCACAAGATATAATGACTGTGGATGAAAATGCAATTCTACAGACAGAAGTTGTTGCTACACTTGTAGATGGACAGATAGTATATCAAAAATAATTGAGGTACTTAAAATTTTTTACATTTTCTATTTATTTTATCAATTAAATTTATTTATTTAACAAATAATCATTTATTAATTAATATTACTAATCATTTCATCAATTTAAATTTATATAATTAAATATCATATTACTTTTGATTAAAATTTAAAAATCATGTGTGGTATTGTATGCGCTTTTGAATTAAAGCAGAGTTCGGATGATCTTCGTCCCCAAGTATTGGAAATGTCGAAACGTATTCGTCATCGAGGACCAGATTGGAGTGGAATTTTTTCAAATGACAAGGTGGTTATTGGCCACGAGCGTTTGGCTATTGTTGATCCAACCTCTGGAAATCAGCCATTATTTAGTCCGGATCGACGTTATGTTTTGGCTGCAAACGGTGAAATATATAATCACCAAGAACTCAGAAAACAATTCGAAGGGAAGTATGATTTTCAAACAGCTTCAGATTGTGAAGTTATTTTGGCTCTTTACCAAGAAAAAGGCTCTGCATTTTTAGATGAGTTAAATGGAATTTTTGGTTTTGCTATCTACGATACACAAGAAGACTCTTATTTTGTGTCTCGCGACCACATGGGAATAATTCCATTATACATGGGGTGGGATCAACATGGTACTTTTTATGTTGCTTCAGAGTTAAAAGCTTTGGAAGGAGTATGTACAAAAATTGAATTATTTCCTCCAGGACATTACCTAGAAAGTGGACAAGAACCCGTGCGTTGGTATACACGTGATTGGATGGACTTTGAGGCTGTCAAAGATAATCAGACATCTATCGACGAACTTCATGATGCTCTTTCAGATGCGGTACATAGACAATTGATGAGTGACGTACCTTATGGTGTTCTGTTGTCAGGTGGACTAGATTCATCTGTAACCTCTGCTTTGGCAAAAAGATTTGCAGCTAAACGAATAGAGTCTGGAGACGAACAAAATGCATGGTGGCCTCAATTACATTCTTTTTCAGTTGGTTTAGAAGGTTCACCTGATTTAGCGGCAGCTCAAAAAGTAGCCGAACATATTGGGACTGTTCACCACGAAATAAAATTTACGATACAAGAAGGATTGGATGCTATTAGGGATGTTATTTATCACTTGGAAACATACGATATTACCACTATTAGAGCGTCAACACCAATGTATCTGATGGCGCGCGCCATTAAGGCACTAGGAATCAAAATGGTACTTTCTGGCGAAGGAGCAGATGAGCTTTTCGGTGGATATCTATATTTTCACAAAGCACCTTCTGCAAAAGATTTTCACGAAGAAACTGTACGAAAATTGGACAAGCTCCATCAATATGATTGTCTTCGAGCAAATAAGTCACTAGCGGCATGGGGAATAGAGGGGCGAGTTCCCTTTCTCGATAAAGAGTTTATGGATGTTGCAATGCGTATTAATCCACAAGACAAAATGATTAACGGTGAACGCATGGAAAAATGGGTTATTCGTAAGGCTTTCGAAAAGTATCTCCCAGAAAGTGTAGCTTGGCGTCAAAAAGAGCAGTTTTCAGATGGTGTTGGATATAGCTGGATTGATACGCTTAAAGAATTGGTAAATACAGAAGTAACTGATGAGCAAATGGAAAATGCACATTTCCGTTTTCCTCTTCAAACACCTCAAAATAAAGAAGAATTTTATTACAGAAGTATATTTGAAGAGCATTTTCCTAGTGAAGCTGCAGCTTTATGCGTCCCTTCCGTACCTTCTGTAGCATGCAGCACGCCCATAGCATTAGAGTGGGATGAAGCTTTTAAAAACATGAATGACCCAAGTGGTCGCGCAGTTGCAAAGGTGCATGAAGAAGCTTATTAAATATCTTTTAGAGAACGAAAAAGGAGGGTTATAAACCCTCCTTTTTTGTAGGCGGTTTATCCACACAAAATGTTGATAACTTAGGTGTATTGAGCCAAGTATTTTCGGGCATTTCAGGGGGGTAATTTGTATATTTGATAGTCGATCAAAACGACTTAAAAAAACCAAAAAAAAATTATGAGTGAAACAGCCAAAAATGGCCAGTATTCAGCCGATAGTATCCAGGCACTGGAAGGTATGGAGCACGTTCGTATGCGTCCCTCTATGTACATTGGTGATGTTGGTAATCGTGGATTACATCATCTTGTTTATGAAGTAGTTGATAATTCAATTGATGAAGCCCTTGCAGGTCACTGTGACGCTATCACTGTGACTATTAACGAAGACAATTCAATTACAACCAAAGATAATGGTCGTGGTATTCCTGTTGGAATACATAAAAAAGAAGGTGTTTCTGCGCTTGAGGTCGTGATGACTAAAATTGGAGCAGGAGGTAAGTTTGATAAAGATTCCTATAAAGTTTCTGGAGGACTTCATGGTGTTGGGGTTTCTTGTGTGAATGCCTTGTCTGAAAAATTGACTGCTACAGTCCATCTTGATGGTGTAATTTGGGAACAAGAATATGAACGTGGAAAGCCAAAATATGCTGTTCGTGAAGTAGGTTCAACTCAAGAGCGGGGAACAACTGTAACCTTCAAGCCTGATCCGCAAATTTTCCAGCAAACACTTGAATATAATTACGATACCCTTGCGAATCGTATGCGTGAACTTTCTTATCTAAATAAGGGAATTACGATTCACTTGGAAGACCGAAGAAAAAAAGATGATCAAGGTGATTTTATTGGAGAAACTTTTCATTCTGAGGAAGGGTTAAAAGAATTTATTACCTTTCTTGATGAAACACGTGAATCAATTATTCAGGAAGTAATCTCGATAGAAGGTGAAAAAAATGGAATACCTGTCGAAGTAGCGATGGTTTATAACACCTCTTTTTCTGAAAATTTACACTCCTACGTAAATAACATAAACACCCACGAGGGTGGTACCCACTTATCGGGTTTTCGCCGTGGTCTTACTACCACACTAAAAAAATATGCTGACAGTTCAGGATTACTTGATAAACTTAAATTTGAGATAAGTGGAGATGATTTCCGTGAGGGACTAACTGCAATTATTTCGGTCAAAGTTGCTGAACCACAGTTTGAAGGTCAAACAAAAACCAAATTAGGTAACCGTGAAGTTACTTCAGCGGTCTCTCAGGCTGTTTCTGAAATGTTAGAAAATTATCTTGAGGAAAATCCTAATGATGCAAAAACTATTGTTCAAAAGGTTATTCTAGCAGCACAGGCAAGGCATGCTGCTCGAAAAGCTCGTGAAATGGTTCAACGCAAAACTGTGATGAGTGGTGGAGGTCTTCCTGGGAAATTGTCCGACTGTTCTGAACAAGATCCTGCGCAATGTGAAGTTTTTCTTGTTGAGGGTGACTCGGCAGGTGGAACTGCCAAGCAAGGACGTGATCGAAACTTCCAAGCAATTTTACCACTCCGTGGAAAAATCTTGAATGTAGAGAAAGCAATGCAGCACAAGGTTTTTGAAAACGAAGAAATTAGAAATATATACACTGCTCTTGGTGTAACTATTGGGACAGAAGAAGACAGCAAGGCATTGAACCTAGAAAAACTTCGTTACCATAAGGTAGTCATCATGTGTGATGCCGATGTTGATGGAAGCCATATTTCAACCCTTATTCTTACTTTTTTCTTTCGTTATATGCGTGAATTGATAGAATCAGGCCATGTTTATATTGCAACCCCACCTTTATACTTGGTTAAAAAGGGCGCAAAAAAATCATATGCTTGGAACGATGATCAACGTGATCAATTGATGACTGAATTTGGTCAAGGAGCATCAATTCAACGCTATAAAGGTTTGGGAGAAATGAATGCAGAACAATTGTGGGATACAACAATGAATCCTGAATTCCGAACACTACGACAGGTTGTTGTAGACAGTGGAAGTGAGGCAGATCGTATTTTTTCAATGTTAATGGGAGATGAAGTTCCTCCAAGGAGAGATTTTATCGAGCGCAACGCAGTTTATGCTAATATAGATGCGTAAATTTGCCCTTCAAAATCAAATTTAATTAAACACAAAATAAGATGAAAGTAACGATTGTAGGTGCAGGGAATGTTGGAGCCTCTTGCGCCGAATATATTGCGATCAAGCGAATTGCTAGTGAAGTGGTTTTACTTGATATCAAAGAAGGTTTTGCCGAAGGTAAAGCACTTGATTTGATGCAAACTGCTACAACCCTAGGGTTCAATACTCAAATTACTGGAGTAACCAATGATTATTCCCAAACAGCTGGAAGTGATGTGGTCGTAATTACATCAGGTATACCTCGAAAACCAGGAATGACTCGAGAGGAATTAATTGGAATTAATGCGGGTATTGTTCAGTCTGTAGCAGAAAGTATTTTAGCACATTCTCCCAATGCGATTATTGTTGTGGTATCAAATCCAATGGATACAATGACGTATTTAGCATTGAAAGCAACAGGACTTCCAAAAAACAGAATCATCGGTATGGGTGGTGCTCTTGATAGCTCACGATTTAAAACATATCTATCAAAAGCGTTGAATAAACCAGCGAATGATATTCAGGGAATGGTAATTGGAGGTCACGGAGACACAACTATGATCCCCTTGACGCGATTGGCAAGTTATAACGGAACACCTGTAAGTCAACATTTATCAACTTCAGAACTCGATGAAGTTGCTGCTTCAACAATGGTTGGCGGGGCAACTCTAACCAAATTGTTAGGCACATCTGCTTGGTACGCACCTGGTGCATCAGTAGCTTATCTAGTGGATAGTATTATTAACAATCAGAAGCGAATGATTCCTTGTTCAGTAATGCTTGAAGGTGAATACGGACAAAATGATATTTGTATTGGAGTTCCGTGTATAATTGGTAAAAACGGAGTAGAGCAGGTTGTAGATGTACAACTTAACTCTACTGAACAAACTAAATTTGAGCAAAGTGCTGCAGCTGTTCGAACAATGAACGAAGCACTTGGTGATCTATTAAATTAAATCAATTTCGATAAAACCGTTTTTAAAACGGTTTTTTTTTAGCTTAATCGAGTATAAAGTTGCTAAATGCTGTGGTAAACTTTATATTTGCGAGCCTTTAAAACGCTTAAAATTATTAAGATGCAAAATAACGGACTTATAAAACTTTTCGGTTTTCTATTCGGAATCGTTAGTATTTATCAACTCTCTTTTACCTTTATTGCTAGCAATCAAGAAGCAAAAGCTGAAGCTTATGCTGTTGCTCAAATAGCAGAAGACCAACCTGACTTCATTACTCTTCGCGAGCAAGTTGAAGCACAATACTTGGATTCGATTAGTACGCAATCCCTCTATGGATTTACTTCTTACAACGATGCAAAGGGGAAAGAACTCAACAAAGGATTGGACTTAAAAGGAGGAATAAACGTAATTCTTCAAATTTCCGTTCGGGATATTCTCAAAGGATTGGCTGATTATAGTAAGAATCCAACTTTTAATCAAGCTCTTGACCAAGCAGATGTTCTTCAAAAAAGTTCTGATGAACCTTATGTAGAATCATTCTTTGAAGCGTTTGATCAAGTCAAAGGAAGTATTTCTTTGGCTGATCCAGATATCTTCGCCAATCGTAATCTAAGTGATCAAATAAATTTTGAGATGAGTGATGAACAAGTCCGTCCAATCATTCGAAGAAAAATTGATGAGTCAATTATCTCTGCTTTTGAGGTATTGCGCAAGCGAATCGATAAGTTCGGTGTAACTCAGCCTAATATCCAACGTCTTGGTACATCAGGAAGAATTTTGGTTGAACTTCCTGGAGCAAAAGATGTCGAACGTGTTAAAAATTTACTTCAAAGTACAGCACAACTTGAATTTTGGGAAACATATAAAAACGAATTATTTTTTAGCTTTTTAAGTGAAGCAAATAATGTGGTTAAAGAAATTGAGTCTCGTAAAGCGAATATTTCACAAACAAAGAAAGAGGCATCGGCAATTGATGATCTTCTTGCTGATGTAGAGGAGCAGGACTCTATTTCTCCTACATCCGGTAACCCTTTGTTGGATTTAGTCCGTGGATATGGATATCAAGGAGGTCCTGTTTTAGCTCAGTTTGCTAAAAAAGATATGGACAAGGTTATGGGCTATTTAGACCTGCCTGAAGTACGTCGTTTATTACCAGCTAACCTGCGTTATGTTACGTTTGCTTGGGGAAAATCTACAGACACTTCAGAAGTTGTTGATTTATTTTTAATTAAATCAAATCGTGATGCTATGCCTCCTTTGAGTGGTGGTGTAATTGTTGATGCTGTTCAGACATACAGTCAATTAGGTCAACCCGCTGTCTCGATGCAAATGGACTCTAAAGGAGCTCGTGTTTGGGAGGGGATGACTGGTAAAGCTTTCAAAGAGGATAGTAATATTGCCATTGTATTAGATAACGTGGTATATTCAGCACCTGGTGTAAATAATGGTGCAATCGCAGGTGGACGTTCAGAAATTACGGGTTCATTTACACTTAACGAGGCAATTGACCTTGCTAATGTATTACGTGCAGGAAAATTACCTGCATCAGCAGAAATTATTCAATCTGAAATCGTAGGACCGTCATTAGGAAAAGAAGCAATTCAGAGTGGAATATATTCTTTCCTTATTGCTCTATTAATTGTATTAGCATGGATGATTTTTTATTATGGTTCGTCGGGAGTTTATGCTGACATTGCTTTGGCTTTGAATATTTTATTGATTTTCGGTATTCTTGCTGGACTTGGAGCAGTATTGACACTTCCTGGTATTGCAGGTATCGTATTGACAATAGGTATATCTGTAGATGCCAATGTACTTATATTTGAACGTATTCGTGAAGAACTTCGCAAAGGAAAAGGAGCACTAAAGTCTGTAGCTGATGGATTTAACAATGCACTTTCTTCCATTCTTGATGCAAACATCACAACAGGATTGACTGCTTTAATTTTATTTGTCTTTGGAACAGGACCAATAAAAGGTTTTGCAACAACTTTGTTAATCGGTATTGGTACTTCTTTATTTACCGCAATTTTTATTACCCGTTTATTTATTGATGGACGTGTATTAAAAGGTAAAGCTATTTCTTTCTCGACAAAAATAACAGATGGTTTATTTACAAACTTATCTATTCAGTTTTTACAAAAACGAAAAGTAGCTTACATCATCTCAACCGTATTGTTAATTGTTAGTGTTGGGTCATTACTTACAAAGGGACTTAACCAAGGAGTGGATTTTGTAGGAGGACGTTCTTATACCGTTCGTTTTGATCAAATAATGAATCCTTCTGAAGTTGAAACATCTTTAGTTGATGTTTTTGGTAGTGCAGAAGTAAAAACTTTTGGAGAGGATAACCAACTTAAAATCACAACAAAATATAAAATTGATGAAGAGGGCTCTGAAATCGACCAAGAGTTGTACAGTAAGCTATACAGTTCTTTGCAAGGCTTTTTACCAGATGGGTTTGGTTATGATGAATTTGTAAATGGAGCAGAAGATAAGGAGGTTGGAATCATGTCCTCAATTAAAGTTGGTCCAACCATTGCCGATGATATTAAAAAGAATTCTTACCTAGCGGTTATTGGATCATTAATTGTTGTTTTCTTGTATATTTTATTGCGATTCAGAAAGTGGCAGTTTTCACTAGGCGCTGTTGTAGCTGTATTCCATGATGTACTAATTGTTCTGGGAATATTTTCTTTGACTTATACTATCATGCCATTCAACATGGAAATAAATCAAGCGTTTATTGCAGCTATTCTTACCGTTATAGGATATTCTCTTAACGACACGGTAGTTGTATTTGACAGGATTCGTGAATTCACTAACGAACATTCTAAGTGGAAAGTTAGTGAGACAGTTAACAGTGCACTTAATTCAACATTAAGTAGAACACTAAATACTTCATTAACCACTTTATTAGTTCTTCTTTCAATATTTATTTTTGGTGGTGAGTCTATACGTGGGTTCATGTTTGCTCTGATTGTAGGTGTTGTAGTAGGTACATATTCTTCTGTTTTTATTGCAACTCCTGTAATGTTCGATACCCAAAAACAAAAGGATGAGGAAAATTAATTGCAATTGACCAGTCCACTATTTTAGACTTGTCTATCTCTTTAAATCAAACAAAAACCCTGCATTTGCGAGGTTTTTGTTTGACAAAGTAAGCAAGTATCAATCAACTAATATATAATAGCAAGAGTAAACCATATTTGAGAGAAAACTAACAATCAACTCTCCAAATATATTTTACACTTCCTTCCCTGAACTCTCAAGGAAGAGAAATAGTTTTTCCATTAACTAAATTTTTCAGTACAAACACATTGTGTTCTAGCTCTTCAACAGCACAATAAGTATTGATAAACAACAAAATAAGTAGGGTTGTTTTTTTCTAAAAGCTAGGTTTTAAAAGTTTCTATAGAGATGTTTCATATGGTTTATTAAAAATAATTAAATTTTTTAGTTAAAATTTAACGAAAGAGGGTATTACTCTACTAACGAGAAATGAGTAATTTATAAAAATAGTCTTATAATTAGACCCTTGCTGAATATGTGCGTAACATCAAAATTAATCCTGCAAGAATAAGTGGGATACTCAACCACTGTCCTGTGGAAAGTATAGGTAAAAAAGTTTCAAATCCCCCTTGACTTTCTTTGACAAACTCAATGATAAAACGAATACTGAAAAGGACACTCATAAATACACCCATGATAAAACCGTTTTTATGATGATTACCTTTTCGGTATATGTTACGTAAAACAAAGAATAAAATAAGGTAGCATATAGCCTCATACAATTGAGCTGGGTGCCTTGGAAGTGTCTCTCCTCGATTAAGGAACACAACTCCAAAATTATTCCCCGTATAATTTCCAACAATTTCTGAATTAAAGAAATTTCCTACACGAACAAATGCTGCACCCAGGGTAGTGGGAATAACCAAGCGATCAACAATCCATAAAAGAGGTTTATAATTGTATCTTTTTTGATAGATGATAATTCCTATCAAGATACCAATAGCCGCACCATGACTTGCTAATCCTTGAAATCCAATGAAAGAGTAACCTCCATCAGCGGATTCTCTTATAGGTAATAAAATTTCCATCAGGTGAGTTTGGTAATATGCCCAATCATAAAAAAAGACATGTCCTAGTCTAGCTCCTAACAAAGTAGCGACAACTACATGAAAAAGTAATGGTTCAAGAGTTTCGATTGAGACCTTTTCTTTAATATACATTTTTTTCATAATGCTAAAGCCAAGAAAAAATGCGAGGACAAACATTAGACTGTAATAGTGGATTCCAAAGTTTCCGAAATTGATTAGGGTAGTACTTGGTTCCCAGTGGATTTTAAGTAAAAACATGAAAGTGAATTTGGGTTAAAATTAGTTAAAATAAAGGACAAAAGTAAATTCTAAGGAACAGGATCATATCCTCCTTTTGACCAAGGGTTGCAGCGTGATATTCGTTTAACGGTAAGCCAGCTACCTTTTAGCGAACCGTGTTTTTCAAGTGCTTCTAACCCGTAGTGTGAGCAAGTAGGCGTAAATCGACAACTTGGAGGAAGTAGGGGTGAAAGTAATTTTTGATAAGTTTTTATTATGAAAATAAATAAGAATCGAAATGGGGATTGCATATGTTTAAATTGAAAATGTTGTTCCGTCTTTACCGTCCTTCAATTGAATTCCAAGAGCTACGAGTTGATCACGGATTGCGTCAGAAGTTGAAAAGTCTCTATTGGATCGAGCTTGATTACGAAGCTCAATCAACATATTTACAGTTCCCTTTAGCGCGTGTTGATTTTTGTCCTCAACTGCTGCTACTTGCATTTTAAGTCCAAGTACATCATTGGTAAACTCGTGCATTTTCGATTGAAGAGCGTCTTTATCTGAATCAGAAATAGATAGACCTTCATTTCGAACACCATTGATAAATTTAACGACATCGAACAAATGAGCAATTAGAAGTGGACTGTTAAAATCATCATTCATTGCAGCATAACATTTCTTCTTCCATTGTGGGTAATCAAACCCTTTTGTTTCGGTTGATGTATCTAATTTTTCAAGTGTGTCAATTGCTTCAGCTAGACGTTGAAATCCTTTTTCAGAGGCAACTAATGCAGCTTCACTTAAATCTACAATACTTCTGTAGTGTGCTTGTAGTAAGAAAAACCGAGTTACTTCAGGACTAAAAGGGGTTGTAAAAATGTCGTTTTTACCACTAAACATCTCATCTGGAAGAATATTGTTACCAGTAGACTTTGCCATTTTTTTGCCATTTAGTGTAAGCATATTGGCATGTAACCAATAGTTCACAGGAGAGGTGGAATTTACTGCTTCTGCTTGGGCAATTTCACATTCATGATGAGGAAATTTCAAGTCCATTCCACCACCGTGTATGTCAAACTGTTCTCCGAGATATTTGCTACTCATAGCTGTACATTCTAGATGCCAGCCTGGAAAACCGTCACTCCAAGGAGATGGCCATCGCATAATATGTTGTGCTTCTGCCTTTTTCCACAAAGCAAAGTCTTGTGGATTGCGTTTATCACTTTGACCATCCAACTCTCGTGTGTTATGAATTAAATCCTCAACTTTTCGTCCACTTAATTTACCGTAATTGTGAACGTCGTTAAATTTAAGAACATCAAAGTATACAGAGCCGTTTACTTCATAAGCAAACCCTTTGGCTAGTATATCTTTAATTATTTCAATTTGTTCAATGATATGTCCTGTAGCAGTGGGTTCAATACTTGGAGGTAGTGTATTTAATTTTTCAAGAGTTTGATGAAAATCAACAGTATATCGTTGGACCACTTCCATTGGTTCGATTTGTTCCAATCTTGCCTTTTTTGCAATTCGATCCTCTCCAACATCAGCATCGTTTTCGAGATGACCAGCATCAGTGATATTACGAACATAACGCACTTTATACCCTAAATGTTTGAGGTATCTATAGATTAAATCAAAAGAAATAAAAGTTCTGCAATTACCTAGATGAACATTACTGTAAACTGTGGGTCCACACACATACATACCAACATAATCTGGGGTAATGGAAGTGAATTTTTCCTTTTTTCCGTTGAGTGAGTTATAGACGTAAAGTTCTTGCATCAAAATTCTGTCTCAATTTTTATATAATCTAAAAACTCTTGTCTTGTAGCTTGATCTTTAAATTTTCCACCAAATTCAGCTGTAACAGTACTAGAGCTGATGTCGCTTATACCTCTTGCATTTACACAAAGATGTTTGGCATCTATAACACAGGCAACATCTTTGGTGTTAAGTACTTTTTGAAGTTCTTCTACCACTTGGATAGTCAGACGCTCTTGCACCTGTGGACGCTGTGCATAATATTGAACGATACGGTTCATTTTAGAAAGCCCAACAACAGTTCCATTTGAAATATAAGCAACATGAGCTTTTCCAACTATAGGAAGTAAATGATGCTCACAAGTAGAGTATAGAGTAATGTTTTTTTCTACTAAAATTTCACCGTACTTGTATTTGTTGCTAAAGGTTGAAGCGTTTGGTTTCTTGTCAGGGTGTAAACCACTGAAGATTTCATTAACAAACATTTTTGCTACCCTTTTTGGGGTGCCTTTGAGGCTATCATCCGTTAAATCCATTCCTAAAGTTTCAAGAATATTCCTGACATCTTCCTGAATGCGCTCAATTTTTTCTTCGTTTGAGAGTAAAAAAGCATCTTCACGTAACGGAGTTTTAGCGCTGCTGCCTACGTGATCGTCTCCCTGCAAATCTTCTTCCTGAAGAATTAGTTTTTCAATTTTCATAGTTAAAAATGTCTTGCAAAGATAACGAAAACAACTTCAATAGGGAAATCTTGTACAGCCTTATAATTTAACTCTGTAAGTCAAACTAAATTGTGTTTTTTCACTATTAATTCTGATACTATCAGTAAATCCCGCGTCAAAAACTTTTTGACTGTCAGATAAAGTTCCCCGCCGAATGCTGAAATCTAAATTCTTTGAACCAAATGAATAACCAAATCCAGCAGTTTGCATACTATAGCCATTGTCAAAATCTTTACGGCTTGCACTCTCGTCGATGTATCCAACTCGGAGACTAAGTTGAGGTGTTACTCTCAACTCTCCTCCTATCTGAAGAATATTGCTAGTTTGTAGTTGATTTTCAGCTTTTTGATTAAGTTCAGCAAGGAAGCTATCCTCCCTTGGGTCAAATCGTATATTCTGGTTGGATTTACTTGAAAAGTCTGCAGATAAAATAGCTTTATCACTAAAGATATATGTAATTCCAGTACGAAGAATACCAGCTGTTTTTAAATTATATTCAGGAAAGAGTAAATCAATTTTTGGATTTAATTCCAATACAACTCCATCAATATCTTCATTGACTAAAAATTGTCTGATTTCCTCAAAAACGGTGTAATAAGTTGGACTTTCATAACTCATTCCAAGTCGAAGTTTAGAATTTAGTTTATAAATCATTCCAAAATTGAAAGACAATCCATCAGCGGTGGTTACAAGTTGATTATTGAATCGCATAGCTTGGATAAAAGAATCAGTAGCATAATTACTTTCGAAAAAATCTAAACTCTGCCGGTGTTCAATTTTATGCGTATTGATATTAAGCCCAATGTAAAATTTATTGTTGTAAGCAGCACTCATATTGAAGGTATATTTATTTGCAGAACCTCTCATGTCATTATGAAATTCATGAAAATAACCATTTCCAGCAGGAAGGGTATTTGAACTATAATTCTGAATATTTGCATTATTAAAGTTTTCAGGATCACTTTCTAGAGGGATTGGATTAATTACGTAACCCTCGTATCCAAATAGTGCTTGCTGTGCAGCAAATCCAAGATTTTCAGTTTGTCCAATATCTGTATATGCTTGATCAAAATCTTCACCATCAAGCTGTGAGATTGTATCGAAAAAAAGACCATCCGCGTAATGTAAAAAATAGTTATCTAAGCCATTGTTAGGATTGTACCCACTTGCTTTATAACCCACTTTAAAATTGTGTGTTTTTTGATAATTGAATCCAAAACTTATTTTGGACCACCCCTCAATTTGTGTTTCTTTTAGGACAAAAACAAGACCGAACTGATCAATAGAAAATTTTTCATTTGTGGATTGTAATTGACTTCCAAAGTAGGATGATTCTAAATCTGAATTTACAGTATTAATGGAAAGTCCAAGCTCGGAAAAAGCAAAGATTGACGAACCAGCTGGATTGATTGTCATTGCATTTAAGTCCCCACCTATAGCAGTGTAAGCACCACCCATTGATGTAAACCGAGCACTTCCTTCAAAGCTTGTTTGATTGTATATAAGTGCATTTGATAAACTTTGTCCAAATAAGGGTAAGCATAACAAACCCATAAAAGCTCTAAAAATTCCTATTTTCATATAAATTATTTACTTTTTAATTTCTTCTTCCAGAACTACTTGATGATCTTCCAGAGCTACTAGAACGAGAGGAAGATGAGCTTTTGCTTGAACTGTATGATTGAGAACGACTACTGTAAGATTTGGAACTGCTATTTGTTCTTGAGGAGTTAATTCCTTTTGAAATCGAACGTCCAATAGAACGAATAGCTTTTGAGCCAGATGTTTGTGACTGCGACTCTTTTGGTATTCCGTATTGGATGTTATTTCTCTGTGGGTTATTTATAACTTGTATATTATACCCGCGGCTTCTGTAATTTTCAATGACACGATTAAGGGTTGAATAGTTTCTACCTCTAGTCACAATAACCCCAGAGCGGCTCGTTTGATTTGAATCACTAGTTTCTCCAGAACGCCTACCTTGACGACGTCCTTCCGTTTTTTTAGATGATTCTAAAGAAGCAGCGCTCTCAGTGTTACTATTTCTTGATGAAGATCCAGTACTTGTATTTCCTGATACAACTCTTCTTCTACCTTCTTCCTGAATACTTTGTTGTGAGCGGGGGGATAGATTTGAAGATTCCCGAGATGCAGCACCTCGATAGGTTGAACTGAGTACTCGATTTGAATTCTGATAATATTTCCCAATACGTTCGTATCTATTTTGAAAAAAACGATTGGTGTTGCCATATCCGTATCCATACCCATAATATCCACCGTATGCATAAGGGTTATATCCCCAGGGATTTATGTAAAAAGGAGGATAAAATGGATCATAAAAAGAATTATATCGATTCCAAGAAAAACTATTCCAGTAATATGGGTTGTTATAACGGTATCTCCAGTTCCACCCAGAAGGATAAGGATCAAAAAAAGCAAAATTACCCCAATAAGGATTTGCATAATTAAAACGATTATCGATTAAGTAAATCTGTGTAGTATTTGTTCCAGCTCCCCATTGAGGATATGAATTAATTTCCTGATTATTTGAATTACTCAGAGTAGTGTCTAATTGATCCGAATACACAACATCTTCTGTATCCTCCCATGTATAGGCTTTAGCTTTTTCATCAAAATATTTTGTATACGAATTCGTTTCTTGTTTTGTTGTATTATTTTGAGGATTTTGTTTACGAATTATGACTATACTATCCCCACCATAGATTCCATCACTATAGTAGGAGGCGTTTTGATATGAACCACATGAAGCAAGAACTCCTGCAAGTAAAAGGGTGGATAAAAACTTAAAATTTAATGATAAAAACCGCATAACTCTTATTTTTTTGTTTGTAAGCGAGTGAAAACAACTATTTTTGCTGCACGAACTAAATTTTGTACAATATATTCAAAATTTATGCCAAAACTATGTCAAAAAAATTAACAACCCGTTCACAAGATTATTCCAAGTGGTATAATGAACTCGTAACACGAGCAGATTTAGCCGAAAATTCAGCCGTTCGCGGTTGTATGATTATCAAACCCTATGGTTTTGCTATTTGGGAAAAAATGAAGGAAGAACTCGATAAGAAATTTAAATCCACAGGACATCAGAACGCTTATTTTCCTTTGTTCGTTCCTAAAAGTCTCTTTGAGGCTGAAGAAAAAAACGCGGAAGGATTTGCTAAGGAGTGTGCAGTTGTAACACATTATCGACTCAAAAATAATCCAGATGAGCCAGGGAAGCTAATGGTTGATCCAGAAGCTAAGTTAGAGGAGGAGTTGGTTGTTCGCCCAACTAGTGAGGCAATTATTTGGAATACTTACAAAAATTGGATTCAATCCTATCGTGATTTGCCAATACTGATCAATCAATGGGCGAATGTAGTACGATGGGAAATGCGCACGCGTTTATTTTTAAGGACGGCTGAGTTCCTATGGCAAGAAGGTCATACCGCTCATGCAACCGAGCAAGAGGCACAGGAGGAGACAAGACTCATCAATCAATTATATGCTGATTTTGCTGAAAACTTTATGGCAATTCCTGTCATTAAAGGAATTAAATCAGAGAGTGAACGATTCGCAGGAGCAATTGACACGCACTGCATTGAAGCTTTGATGCAAGACGGAAAAGCATTACAGGCAGGAACTTCTCACTTTTTGGGGCAAAACTTTGCTAAAGCCTTTGACGTTAAGTTTGCAACTGCCGAAGGTGGCTTGGAGCATGTATGGGCAACTTCTTGGGGAGTTTCTACTCGACTCATGGGAGCATTGATTATGACCCATAGTGATGATAATGGATTGGTTTTACCTCCAAACCTTGCACCTATTCAGGTCGTAATTGTTCCAATTTATAAAGGAAGTGAGCAGCTAGAAGAAATATCTGTAGTTGCAAATAAAATTAAGGGAGAATTAGAAGCAGCAGGGGTTTCAGTGAAATTTGACAATAGAGACAATGTAAAGCCAGGTTTTAAATTTAATGACTACGAACTAAAGGGAGTTCCTTTGCGTCTAGCAATCGGCCCTAAAGACCTTGAAAAAGGACAGGTTGAGTTAGCTCGTCGTGATACTTTTACAAAATCATTTATACCTCAAAATGAATTACGAACTCATATTCCCGCTCTTTTACAACAAATTCAAAAAGAATTATTCGAAAAAGCAAAGAATTTTAGAGATGCACATATAACTGAAGTGAACTCATTTGAGGAATTTAAACAAGTTATTTCTGAAAAAGGAGGATTTGTGTCGGCTCATTGGGATGGGACTGTAGAAACAGAAGACGCAATTAAAAAGGAGACCAAGGCAACGATTAGATGTATACCATATCAAGCTCAAGAGGAGGTAGGAGTATGTATTTACTCAGGAAAACCATCTTCAAAAAGAGTCTTTTTTGCTAAAGCATACTAAGACATTTTGTAGTTCATTTTATACGATTGAAAAAAAAAAATATTTTATCTGTGAATTGCGTTGCAGAATCAATGAATTAGTTTTAGATTTGCAACCGTAAAATTTTGGCCCGTTCGTCTATCGGTTAGGACGCCAGGTTTTCATCCTGGAAAGAGGGGTTCGATTCCCCTACGGGCTACTAATATATAGTAACATGGCAAATCATAAGTCTGCGTTAAAAAGAATTCGTTCAAACGACAAGAAACGTTTACGAAACCGCTTTCAACACAAAACAACGCGTAATGCAGTTAGAAAATTACGTGAGTTAACAGATAAGAAAGAAGCATTAAAGGTTTTACCTGGTGTTATTTCTATGTTGGATAAACTTTCTAAGAAAAATATTATTCATGCTAATAAAGCAGCTAATTTAAAGTCGAAGTTGACTAAACATGTCGCTGCACTATAATTAGTTTAAGTACGAACAAATTTACAAAGCCGTCTTATCTCAAGATAAGACGGCTTTATTTTTATATTTTACTCGAATATGTTAACAATGGTGCTTAGTAATCTTTCTAAGGACTAAAAAAACCGCCTCAAAGGCGGTTTTTTTTTAGTTGATTTATATTCTTTAAGAGTTCATAGAAATTAGGAACTCCTCATTATTGACTGTCTTTTTAAAACGATCATTAATAAATTCCATTGCTTCAACAGGGTTCATGTCCGCAAGATACTTTCTCATAATCCACATACGTTGGATAGTGTTTTCATCTAATAGAATATCATCACGACGTGTACTTGACGAAATTAGGTCTATTGCAGGGAATATACGTCTATTTGAAATCTTTCGATCCAATTGTAATTCCATGTTTCCAGTTCCTTTAAATTCTTCAAAAATAACTTCATCCATTTTCGATCCAGTTTCAGTAAGTGCGGTAGCTATGATGGACAAAGATCCACCTTTTTCGATATTTCTAGCAGCACCAAAAAAACGTTTTGGTTTGTGAAGTGCATTCGCATCAACACCACCACTTAATATTTTACCAGAAGCGGGTTGAACAGTGTTATAAGCTCTAGCTAATCGAGTAATTGAATCAAGAAGTATCACTACATCATGACCACATTCAACCAATCGTTTTGCTTTTTCTAAAACAATATTAGCAACTTTAACATGTCGATCAGCAGGTTCGTCAAAGGTTGATGCGACCACTTCTCCTTTAACATTACGTTGCATGTCTGTAACTTCCTCAGGACGTTCGTCTATGAGCAAGATAATTTGATAAACTTCCGGATGGTTTGCGGCAATTGCATTAGCCACGTCCTTTAAAAGCATTGTTTTTCCAGTTTTAGGCTGAGATACAATCATTCCACGTTGTCCCTTTCCAATGGGTGAAAAAAGATCGATTATACGTGTAGATATCGTGCTTTGTTTTTCCGCTAGTTTAAATTTTTCTTGAGGAAAAAGTGGAGTTAGATGCTCAAAAGAAACACGATCTCGAACAACTTTTGGATCAAGACCATTTAATTTATTCACCTTGATTAAGGGAAAATATTTTTCTCCTTCCTTCGGAGGACGAACTGTTCCTAAAACTGTATCCCCTGTTTTTAACCCAAAAAGACGAATTTGAGATTGAGATACATATACATCATCAGGGGAAGAAAGATAATGGTAATCAGATGAACGAAGAAAGCCATATCCTTCAGGCATAATTTCTAATACACCTTCAGAGTCTATGATCCCATCAAATTCATAATCAGGCTCACGATAACGGTTTCTATTGTCTTTGTTGTGGTTCACCTCGTTTCCTTTGTTCTGGTTTCCGTTACGTTGATTTTTGTTGTTATTGTTATGCTGTGACCCCTTGTTTTGATTGTTAGGGTTGTTTTGTCTGTTTTGATTAGAGTTTTTTTGGATATTTTGAGGGTTTGAGTTTGGTTTTACCTCAATTTCAGTTGAATTTTCTAGGGGTTTATTCGAAGAATTTCTGGGTTTTTGTGGTTTTTTGTGTTCACGCTGCTTCGGTTTCTCCGTTTGCTTTTCCTCTTTTATTTTTTCTTCTTCGGGAGGATTCGCAGATATATAATCTATTATTTGATAAATTAAATCTTGTTTTTTAAGCGCAGTAGTGCGTTTTAGTCCAAGTGATTTTGCGATTTCTTGTAAATCAGCTAGCTTCTTTTCTTTAAGCGTTGAAATTTCGTACATATGGTATGTGAGTCAATAAATGTATAAGGGAATGTAATTTGATAAGATATTTGCGTATCTGAGTTTGATTCGCTCTACAATAATACAAAAAAAATGAATCCATATTCCAAAATCTTTTAATTTTGAGGATAATTATGATACAACGAATACAATCAGTCTATTTTTTCGTCTATTCCATACTCTTGTTTGGAAGCTATTTTATGAACTTTTCTTTTCCAGAAAATCCTCTAGACCTCCCTTTTAGTGAGTATTTACCTTGTTTACTCGCTTCTTTTTCAATACTCATTATATTTCTTTTTAAGTTTAGAAGAATGCAAATTCGTTTTACTCAATTTATAATTGCATTACATTTAGTTGTCTTTGGATTATATCTTTTCTCAATTTTTCAACAAAATATTAATATAATCACTCAATTTTCACCATTAGTAGTAGCCTTTTTGGGATTGATATTTCTTGTGTTAGGATTGCGGGGAATAAGAAAAGACGAAGCTTTGATTAAATCTCTAGATCGTTTACGCTAATTTTTGTCCTCGTTTTCCCAATTCGATTACTTCCATTTCTTGTAGGGTACCATTTTCTATTTGAAAACGTAGCATGGTTCTAATTTCATGGAATCCTTGAATTCCAGCTGCTCCTGGATTTAGATGCATAATTTTTCTGTTCTTTACATACATTACCTTAAGAATGTGAGAATGACCACAGATGAATATATCTGGTGAATGAAGATCTATCAACTCTCTCACACGGTGAGAATATTTCCCTGGAGATCCTCCAATATGAGTGAGTAAAACTTTCATTTTCTCACATTTAAAAATATTATTTTCAGGAAATGAAATTCGTATTTCTTGCCCGTCTATATTTCCATAAACTGCTCTAAGTGGTTTTATCTCGGCAAGTTTATCGGTCACACTAAAGTGCCCAACATCACCAACATGCCATATTTCATCTGCTTCTTTGGCATAGGCAATGATGCGTTCGTCTATATGTCCATGTGTGTCTGAAAGCAATAAAATTTTCTTCATGAGATTAACATTAAGTTATGGTTTTTTGGATTAGCAGGTAAATTTACAATAAAAGAGAAATAAAAAGGAACTCATGCAGAAAGATAGGATAACTATTGCAGAATCTAATATCTTTGTGCGATGCGATATTTTCTAACTTTTTCCTATAACGGAACTCCTTTTCACGGCTGGCAGAGACAACCTAACGTGATTAGCGTGCAAGAAGTGATGGAGGATGCGCTATCTAACCTTCTTAGAACTCCAATTTCACTTACCGCAGCAGGCAGAACAGATACGGGTGTCCATGCCCGTCAAATGATAGCTCATTTTGATGCCAATTTGACTAAAGAAATAGAAGAAAATTTAGTTCGTTTGCTTAATCGTTATTTAAAAACAGAAATTGCTATTGATCGTCTTGATTGTGTTCAAAAGTACGCTCATGCAAGATTTGATGCAATTTCACGTACCTATGAATATCATATTGACCTCATTAAAAATCCGTTTCGTAAAGAATTAGCTTATCAAGTTAATCATCCCCTTAATTTCGAATTAATGAACGAAGCAGCTCAGTTGATGATGCGTTTTGAAGACTTTGAATCATTTTCAAAAACAAACACAGATGTAAAAACTTTTCTTTGTAATATAACACAAGCACATTGGGAAACCCGAGATAAGGGTGCTATCTTTACAATCACAGCAAACCGATTTTTGCGTAACATGGTTCGCGCAATTGTTGGAACTTTGATTGAGGTGGGAATAGGTAAAATATCAGTGGAAGAAGTGGTTCGAATTATTGAATGTAAGGATAGAAGTCAAGCTGGTTTCTCAGTCCCTGCATCTGGGTTATACCTAACCGAAATTCGATATCCAAAATCAATTTATATACAGGATGGAAAAAGCTAAAGTTTCCTTTTTTGACATACGCCTTTTTAATAAAATAATGGCGTTTTCGAAACCTTATCGATTATTTTACTATTTAGTTTTTATTTCTGCTATTTTACTCTCAGTATTTTCAACGTTAACTCCCTATCTACTAAAAATTGCAGTTGATGATTACATCACACCAAAATTATACGATGGACTTTTAATCTTTGTTGTAATAATGTTGGGTGCGTTATTGCTTGAGGTCATTTTCCAATATGTGTTCGTGTATTATGCCAATTGGCTGGGTCAAATGATTGTAAAGGATTTAAGGCAAATTTTATTTGAAAAATTAATTCATTTTAAGATGGCTTATTTTGATAGATCTGCCGTCGGAAGGTTGGTGACACGATCAGTTAGTGACATAGAAACTATTGCAAGCATTTTTAGTCAAGGACTTTTTATGATTATTGCCGATTTCTTTAAGATGGGAATTGTTGTTTTTGTTATGCTCTATATCAATTGGGAATTATCTTTAATTGTCTTTTCTGTTTTACCCATAATAGTCTATGCCACTCGGGTTTTTCAAAAATCAATGAAAAAGGCATTTGAAGAAGTACGACGAGAAATTGCTAATATGAATACGTTTGTTCAAGAACGTATAAGTGGAATGAAAATAGTTCAGCTTTTTGGCAGGGAGTCAATAGAACAGCAAACCTTTGAATCAATCAATGAAAGGCATAAAAAAGCGTGGCTAAAAACAGTTTGGTTTAACTCCATTTTTTTTCCAATTGCAGAAATATCTACCTCTGTAACAATAGGTTTGTTAGTTTGGTATGGTGGTTTTCAGTCAGTTGCTGGGATTCAAGTATCATTAGGAACCCTTTTCTTATTTATTCAACTTGCCCAAATGTTGTTTCGTCCACTTCGTCAAATTGCAGATAAGTTTAATACACTGCAAATGGGTATGGTCGCTGCTGACCGTGTATTCAAAATTATTGAAACAGAGAGTTCGATTGAGGATACTGGTGAGTATGAAGCAGATTCAATTAGAGGAGAAATTTCAATTAAAAACTTACATTTTTCTTATTTAAAAGAAGAAAAAGTTCTTAGAGGAATTGATTTAAATGTTGCTCCTGGCGAGACTATTGCAATTGTAGGAGCAACTGGAGCTGGGAAATCAACTTTGATTAATTTAATTTCTCGCTTTTATGAGTTTGATCAAGGTGACATTAGAATTGACAATGTGTCTATTCGTGATTATACATTACAAAATTTACGGAGTCATGTAGCTCTAGTCATGCAGGAGGTATTTTTGTTTGCTGATACAATATTCAATAATATAACACTTTATAACAAGGCTATCACTCGTAATGAAGTAATTGATGCAGCCAAAGAAATAGGAGTGCATAAGTTTATCAAAACTTTACCCAATGGATATGATTATAACGTAAAGGAACGTGGTGTTATGCTTTCTTCTGGACAACGTCAATTGATTGCCTTTCTTCGTGCATATATTGCCAATCCAACTATTCTTGTTCTCGACGAGGCTACCTCTTCAATTGATTCATTTTCTGAGGAATTGATTCAAAAAGCAACTTCAAAAATCACTAAGAACAAAACCTCGATTATAATTGCACATCGATTAGCAACCATTAAAAAGGCAAATCGAATTATCGTGATGGATAAGGGAAAAATTGTTGAAATGGGAACTCACGATGATCTAATTAACAAGGATGGAGCATACAACAAACTTCATCAATTGCAATTTAGTGAGGAAGAGACGTTTGCCTAAAAAGAGAGATCTTCCGTGAGTGCTCGTTTAAGTTTTTCGGTAGAGGAAAACTTTTCAATCAATCCATTTTTGATGTAAGCAATTTCTCCACGCTCCTCAGAAATAACGATAACTAAAGCATCTGTACGTTCTGATATACCGGCTCCAGCCCGGTGACGTAAACCAAATCGACTTGGAATTGTGGATGACTCAGAAACTGGAAGTACAACACGAGTGGCTCGTATTGAATTCCCATTGATAATAATTGCACCATCGTGAAGTGGTCCATTTTTTTGGAATATCGATTCTAAGATTTGCGCACTTAGTTTAATGTCAGTTGCGTCTCCAGTTTGTTTCACGAAATCAAGGTTGTTGGATCGTTCCAAAACTATAATGGCACCTGTTTTTTCGTTTGCCATTTTTTCACAAGCACTCACAAAAAGCGATAAATCAATTTTGATATGTTGGTTACCTTCATGATTTAAAAAATTGAAATAACGAATCAAACTCTTTCTGCTTGTATAATTTGTAGAGCCAAGCAACAGTAAAAATTTTCTGATTTCTTGTTGAAAAACAACTATTAATGCGAAGAACCCAACCGAAATAAAATTCCCTAAAATATTACTCAATACATCCATATTGAGTGCTTCAGTAAGGCGATAGATAAAGTAAATGATTACGATACCCAGAAAAATATTAATAGCTACTGTACCCTTAACTAGTTTGTAAAGATAGAAAAGGAGTAGGGCAACCAAAATAATATCAATTGCGTCAATAAAGTTAAATTCAAGAAAATTGAAATTGTTCACAATGATTGTTTTTGGTAAAATTAGGAAAACTACTGCAGTTGTTGAATGAGTTGAACACATTCTTTTGCTTCTTTGACATCATGGACACGCAAGAATTGTGCTTTTTTCATCAAAGCGACAGTATGCAGGACAGTTGTTCCGTTGAGTGCTTCTTGAGGTGTTTTTTCTAGTAATTTATAAATCATTGATTTTCTTGAAACTCCTGCCAATACTGGAACTCCAAACTCTTGAAATAAATCAAATTGTCTTAACAAACTGTAGTTTTGTTCAAGTGTTTTTCCAAATCCAAATCCTGGATCAATGATTATATCTGAAATGCCTTTGTTCTTAAGTTCAGCAATTTTAGTTGAAAAAAAGTGCATTAGATCACCTAAAATATCTTTATAAGTAGGTTTTTTTTGCATTGTTTTCGGTATTCCCTGCATATGCATAGCTATGTATGGAACGTTGTAAGTTTGAATTACATCAATCATTTTATCATCAAGACTACCTGCAGATATATCATTTATTAAAGCAGCACCAACATCTAAAGCTTCTTTTGCAATCGAAGCTCGAAAAGTGTCGATAGAAAATAGTATTGCTGGAAATTTATTCATCAAGGCTTCTAAAACAGGAATTAATCTTTTGCGTTCTTCTTCAAAAGTAACTTCGGCTGCACCTGGACGAGAACTATAAGCACCAATATCAATGAAGTCAGCTCCATCGTTTATCATTTTATCACATTGAGACAAGGCAGCTTGAATCGAATCGATTTGACCACCATCAAAAAATGAATCAGGAGTAAGGTTTAGTATTCCCATTATTTTTGGGGTCTCGAGGGAAATTAAATTTCCTTTACAATGGATACTTAACATAGTGAATTACTTTGAATAACTTTATTTTCTGTTTTTTGATAGACTTAAATAAAACACCGAAATTTACATAAATTTTAAGCGCAAATGATACCCACTGCAACTCATTATAAAAAAATTACCAATCAATGTCGAGCTTTATTTTTAGATAAAATGACTGATTATGGTGCAGCTTGGCGAATTCTTCGTCTACCATCTTTGACCGATCAAATTTTTATAAAGGCACAACGTATTAGAAGTATTCAAAATTTAGAAGAGCAGAAAGTAGAGGAGGGGCAAGAAAGTGAATTTATTGGTATCGTAAATTATTCAATAATGGCATTGATTCAACTAGAGAGAGGTGTGGCGGAGCAACCTGACTTATCTCCCGAGGAAGCAATTTCTTTATACGATAAACATTTAGCAGAAACTCAAGCTCTGATGACAGCTAAAAATCATGATTATGGTGAAGCATGGCGTGATATGCGTGTCAGCTCACTGACCGATTTAATCCTTCAAAAACTTTTACGTGTAAAACAAATTGAAGATAATCAGGGAAAAACTATAGTAAGTGAAGGAATTGATGCAAATTATCAAGATATGATCAATTATGCGGTTTTTGCACTCATTCATCTGGATAACTAGGCATGATTAGATTGCTTTTTGAAAAAGGATTTAGTGGTTTTTTTACTCTATTGAGTGTTGCAACACTTATTTTTTTTCTTTTTAATGTAATCGGAGACCCTGCACAAATGATGGTCGATCAAAATGCATCCGCTGAGCAGATTCAAATAATAAATAAAAAATATGGCTTTGATCTACCCTTGGTGAATCAATTTGGTTATTATTTAAATGACTTGGCTCCAATTTCCATTCACTCTTCAAATCCAACTAATATTTCATATTATTCCAAGGAAAAGTATGGTGGATTCTCCTTTTCGATAGGGACAGCTTTCATTGCACTAAAATTGCCCTACCTCAGAACATCATATCAACGTCAGGGTAAGAAAGTTACGACGATTATATACGAAACACTGCCAAACACTATTGTTCTCGCTCTTAGCTCTATTGGTATTGCTATTTTTTTTGGAATGATACTTGGGGTTTTGTCTGGATTTTTTAAGGGTTCTGTTTTGGATAAATCTCTTGTTTTTTTAAGTACACTTGGAATGAGTGTTCCTTCGTTTTTTAGTGCGATTCTCTTTTCATGGATTTTTGGGCATTTACTTCATGAATTTACATCACTAAATATGACAGGTGGTTTATTTACATTAGATGATTACGGTGAAGCATTTCATTTGCAATTAAAAAATTTATTACTACCCGCACTCGTTTTGGGTATTCGTCCAATTGCGGTTATTGTTCAACTTGTACGTTCAGGAATTATTGATGTGATGTCTCAAGAATACATCAAAACTGCCTATGCAAAAGGGTTAAATCCATTTCAAACTGTATATCGTCATGCGATAAAAAATACACTTAACCCTGTAATAGCAGCTGTTTCAGGCTGGTTTGCATCAATGTTGGCAGGGGCAGTATTTGTTGAATATATTTTCGGGTGGAGAGGAATTGGAAAAGAAATTGTAAACGCATTAAATACATTAGATATACCCGTTGTAATGGGAGCGGTACTGGTAATCGCTACTTTATTTGTTATTATTAATTTCATTGTAGATTTCCTTTATCTTTACATCGATCCAAAAGCAAAACCATTTTAAATTAAATAGATATTATATGAGAGTAAAAATTGTCGCAGGAAATTGGAAAATGAATAATGACAAAGAAGAGACTGAAGCATTAATTGAGGCGTTAAAAAGTAAAGGAAAGTTTACTGGAGTTCAAGTAAGGATTGCACCTACATCGGTCAATTTGGTACAGGCAGTTAATGCTACAAAAGATACTGATATCAAGGTGTCAGCTCAAAATATGCACTATTCTTCTTCTGGAGCATTTACAGGAGAAATTTCTGCCAATATGTTGGAAAGTATTGGGGTAAACTCTATTATTTTAGGTCATTCTGAAAGACGTGCTTATTTCAATGAAACTGATGCAGATTTAGAAAAGAAAGTTGCTAAAGCAATACAACATGATATGGAAGTGATTTTTTGCTTTGGTGAGGAATTAAATGATCGTAAAGAAAATACACACTTTGATGTTGTTGAAAAACAATTAAAAGCTGCGCTTTTCTCTATTCAACCCAGTGATTGGAAATATATAGTACTAGCTTACGAACCTGTTTGGGCAATTGGAACTGGTGAAACGGCAAGCCCAGAACAAGTTCAAGAAATGCATGCTTTCATTCGACAACTCATTGAAAATCAATTTGGAAAAATAGTTGCTGATAATGTTTCTATTCTTTATGGTGGAAGTGTTAAGCCTGCAAATGCTCAAGAAATTTTCTCTAAACCCGATGTGGATGGAGGTTTAATAGGTGGAGCTGCTTTAAATGCCGATGACTTTTTTGCTATCATTCAATCTGCATAAATATGGCTTCAACCTATGTCTTACTTAATCTGACTATAAACCCAATTGGTCCTGGACGAGATATTACTTTGGCTGAACTAAGTGAATTAGGGTTTGAAAGTTTTGTAGAGACAGAAATAGGATTAGAAGCTTATATTCAATTACAGGACTGGGATTCGAGCGTGTTAGATCAACTTTATCCATTACAAGAAAAAGGTATTGATTTATCTTGGAGTTTAACCTCGATATCACCTAAAAATTGGAATGCTGTTTGGGAATCTGATTTTGAACCTATAATAATTGATAATAGGTGTGCTGTCCGAGCAGATTTTCATTCACCTATTGATGTAACCCATGACCTTGTCATCACCCCAAAAATGAGTTTTGGAACAGGTCATCATGAAACTACATATCAAATGTTAACCCATATTTTGGATCACTCTCCAACGAATAAAAAAGTTTTAGATATGGGTTGTGGTACTGGTGTCTTGGCAATTTTGGCTGAAAAACTAGGAGCGTTTTCAGTCGACGCAGTTGATATAGAACCTTGGTGTGTAGAAAACTCCATTGAAAATAGTTTAGCGAATTCTTGTAGAAAAATAAATGTATTTCAAGGAGATAGTAGTTTTCTTCTAGGTAGACAATATGAATATATAATCGCCAACATTAATAAGAATGTACTACTCACTGATATGGAGATTTTTTCACAATGTTTATCTGATAATGGTCAGTTGTTTTTGAGTGGTTTTTATACTATTGACCTTGAAGATATTATCGCTGAGACAACAAAGTGTGGGTTAACTTACGTATCTCACACTGAGAGGAATAAATGGATTGCAGCTCAATTTCTTAAAAATGATTGAAGAACAACCTGATATAGAACAATTAGAAGAGGTCGAAGTTCAAACAACCAGAGAACGTAAGATTATTTTACACAATGATGATGTAAATACGTTTGATCATGTCATTCATTGTCTCATTAAGATATGTGATCAAACTGCTGAACAAGCAGAACAATGTGCTTACATTGTTCATTATCACGGTAAATGTGTCGTAAAAACAGGAAGCTACGAAGATTTAAAACCTCGTTGTTTGATGTTATTGGAGGCAGGGCTGTCTGCAGAATTAGTCTAATAATGAACTATTTATATGGCTTACATAGTTAGATGTAAGATTTTACGTATTTTCACCAAAAAAAAGAAAAATGCTATTTAATTATGAAAAAATTTTTAATTCTATTTGTTAGTTTATTTACCTCAACACTTTTCGCTCAAACTATGGAAAACTCAATTCATCAATTTAAAGTAGAAGCACTTGAAGGTGATTCTTTTGATTTTGCTTCATTGAAAGGCAAAAAAATTATGATCGTCAACACAGCTTCAAAATGTGGATTAACACCACAATATAAAGGGCTTCAAAAGCTTTATGAACAATTTGGTCCTGAGAAATTTATGATTATTGGATTTCCTGCAAATAACTTTTTAGCTCAAGAACCTGGGACAAATGAAGAAATTGCAGAATTTTGTGAACGTAATTACGGTGTTAGTTTCCCAATGATGGCAAAAATTGATGTCAAAGGAAAAAACATGCATCCAATTTATGCCTTTTTAACCCAATCTGAAAAAAATGGGGTTATGGATTCAAAGGTTACTTGGAACTTCCAAAAATATCTAATTAACGAACAAGGGAAACTTGAAAAAGTAATCTCCCCCCGAACTGAACCAATGGATGAGGAAATCATTAACTGGATTACAAAATAAGGCGATGAGTAATCAATTCGAAACTCGCTGTGTGCATGAGGGTCAATTACATGATCCTTTGTACAAGGGTGCTGTTTCCCCACTCTATATGGCTACGGCTTATTCCTATGAAAAGGAAGATCGATACCCACGCTATTTTAATACACCCAATCAAGTAGGTTTAGCAAAAAAAATTGCTTCCCTTGAAGGTGCTGAGGATGGATTGATATTTGGTTCAGGAATGGCTGCTATATCAACTGCCTTGTTAGCCTTTCTAAAAAAAGGAGACCATATTGTTTTACAAAATGATCTTTACGGAGGAACTACCAATCTAGTTGTAGAGCATTTTAATAATTATGGAATTGAATATTCATTTACTTCAGGTTTAAATCTTAGCGATTTTGAATCTAAAATTAAGTCTAATACCAAAGTTATTTATATTGAAACTCCTAGTAACCCATTGATGAAATTAGTTGACTTGAAAGGGATTGCCAAATTAGCTAAAGAACACTCTTTGGTTTCTATGATTGATAACACTTTTGCTTCACCTGTAAATCAAAACCCAATTGCATTTGGAATAAATGTAGTTTTACATAGTGCAACAAAATATCTTGGTGGTCACAGTGATATATTGGCTGGGGTAGCAGTGGCTTCAAAAAAACATATGGAGAAGATTTTTTCTGTAGCAAAAAGCTTAGGAGGAAATTTAAGTGATTATACTGTTTGGCTGTTGGAACGAAGTATCAAAACTCTTTTAATCCGCGTGAAAGCCCAAAACAAAAATGCTTTAAAGCTAGCCGAATTTCTACAAAAGGACGATAGAATAGATTGTGTTTATTATCCAGGATTAGCTTCACATCCAGATCATGAGCTAGCACAAACCCAGATGAATGGATTCACTGGAATGATGTCTTTTGAGCTCGGAATAAAGCTAAACCGTTCTGCTTTTGAACAATCACTTAGATTAATTCAGCCTGTTGTGAGTTTAGCAGGAGTAGAGAGCACCATTACTGTTCCCTCAATTACTTCACACAAACTGTTATCAGTAGAAGCCAGAAAGCAACAAGGGATTAAAGATAATTTGATTCGTTTTTCGGTTGGAATAGAGGGAGTTAATGATCTACAGAATGATTTACTTAATGCATTAAAAGCAGCAGAATAATGAAAGTCGATATCCTTGCTTTTGGAGCTCACCCCGACGATGTGGAATTAGGTTGTTCGGGAAGTATAGCATTATCAATTTCTCAAGGTTTAACAGTTGGAATAGTTGATTTAACTCGTGGAGAACTAGGTACCAGAGGAAGTGTTGAAATACGAGCCAAAGAAGCAAAAAAAGCTGCTGATTTGTTGAATGTTAGCTTTCGTAAAAATACAGGTTTTCGTGACGGTTTTTTTACTAATGATGAGACACATCAACTTATATTGATTCAATTATTGAGATTGCATCAACCCGAAATAGTTTTGACCAATTCTATTCGTGATCGTCATATAGACCATGGAAGAGCAAGTAAACTTGTTAGTGATGCTTGTTTTCTCTCAGGGTTAAACAAAATTGAAACTTCAGATGAAGCAGGTAATAATCAAGCTGCATGGCGTCCAAATCATGTCTATCACTATATACAATGGCAAGAGATTGAGCCAGATTTTGTTGTAGATATTTCTAATTTTATAGATAAAAAAATGCAGGCTGTTGAAGCGTATAAAAGTCAATTTTATGATGCTTCAAGCTCTGCATCAGAAACACCAATAAGTAGTAAAAACTTCCTCGATAGCGTACGTTATCGTGCTCAAAATCTAGGAAGACTAGCAAATGTTCCTGCTGCTGAGGGTTTTACGGTGGAACGTACACCAATAATTTCATCTTTTAAAAACTTCCATTAAAATCTTTCATTGAATGTTTGAGAGGGTAAAAAAATAGTGTAAATTTGCCGACCAAATGGTGGTTGTAGCTCAGTTGGTTAGAGCGCCTGATTGTGGTTCAGGAGGTCGTCGGTTCGAGACCGATCTTCCACCCAAAAAAAACCCTTCATAATGAAGGGTTTTTTTGTCTAAATTTTTTTTTCTAAGTTTGTGTAACGTATGAAACGAAAATTATCTAACTATCATTTTCCTGAGGGTGTGAATTCTATGTTTATTAACGGTAAACATTACACACGAGAATCGTTTCTAGCTGCACAAAAAAAGGCTAGGAATACAGAAAGCCGCTTTCGCGATGAGAAAGGGCGCTTTTCATAAAACTTTTTTTTATTTCGCTTTATCTACAACTAATTTAGATTCTCTGTTTGCTACTTCCCATGCAGTATAGAAAATAAGTTTCGCTCGTTCAGTAAGTAAATCGTATTCAATTTTTTCAACAGTATCAGACGGACGGTGGTAGTCATCATGCGTCCCATTAAAGTAAAAAATTACTGGAATATTATTTTTTGCAAAATTATAATGGTCACTTCTAAAGTAAAAACGATTAGGATCATTTTCAGCATTATAGGTATAATCTAATTCAATTTTAGTAGTGGCTTTATTCACTGCCTCAGATATTTCGTGTAGTTCTGTGCTTAAACGATCACTTCCTATAAGGTAAATGTAATTCCTATTTTCACTATCACGTTTAGGATCAATTCGACCAACCATATCAATATTGAGATTAGCTACTGTATTTGCTATCGGGTAAAGTGGATTGTCAGTATAGTATTTGGAACCTAATAATCCTTTTTCTTCCCCTGTAACATGTAGAAAAACAAGTGAGCGTTTGGGTTGCAATCCAGCATCAGCTGCTTTTTGAAAAGCTTCAGCAATCTCAAGCAAGGCAACCGTTCCTGAACCATCATCGTCTGCACCATTATATATTTCCCCATCCTTCATGCCTACATGATCAAGGTGCGATGAAATAACGATGTATTCATCTGGTATAGTTGACCCTTCTACAATTGCTACAACATTTTCTGACTTGATTTCTTTACCACGAATGGTTAGCTCAACCTTTTGAAAATAGTCCTCTGTTCCAGAAGCTGCAGAAATATTTCTTGCTTGATAGAACTCTTTTAGAAAATTTACTGCTCGTTTTTGTCCTTCACTTCCAGTGTCTCTACCTTGAAAGTAATCTGATGCATAAACGTAAAGTAATTTTCTCAAGTCCTCTTGGTCAATAGTTTCGGCAAAAGGTTTTGCATTTTCCCATTGTGCAGCACTCATGCTGAAGATAAATAGGAAGCTTAGTGTAATGATTTTTTTCATCGAATAATTAATTAAGTTAGTGAAGGTGTTTGAAGTTGAGCGAAAATTCCATCCCAAAGAGCGATTCGCATTTTTAATGCAATCAAAGCACCTTCCAATGCTTCTTGAATTTTTAATTCATCACCCTGACAAAGATCTTCGATCATTTTTAATGCCATTGGACCATGCTCATCTCCATCAACCTCGATATGTCGTTCAAGATAGTAAATTAGATTATGTAAATGCTCACCTTCACGCTTAAGATTTTTTACCATTGCAATAAACATATCTGGAATTAAATCCTCGCGTCCAAATGTAAATACAGATGCAATTACGTGAATTTTATTTTCCGCAATCGTTGAAAAAGTAAAGTGTAGGAAGTTTTTGACATAATCTGGTAATTCACTTATTTTAATATTTTCCAAAATATTTTTTCCGCTATCGAGTTCAGAAAGGAATTTCTTTATTTCATGGGTTGATGCTCCAGCTTCGTCCATTGCTTCCAGGTACATCTCAAAGTGACTCATTGGAACACCATATTTATTCACATCTGTTTCCTCTCCCCAAACAATTTCATTAATTAGCCTTCCAGCCAGAGGGTTTTGTGATGGGATCCAAGGAGTTGTGGTACAGGTGAGCTCAGCTTGTAGTTTTTTAACCAGAGACATAAAGTCCCAAACCGCAAAAACATGTTGCTCCATAAAAAAACGAATATCTTCAATCGAATTTATTTCTCTGTAGAGTGGATGTTCGATCAACGTATGTTTTAAGGGAGCCAATTTGTCATCTATCTTTTTCATTATCTTTCTACATTTTGTGCAAAGATAAATGGATTTGAACGATCAAAAAATAAATTTAAACTATATTCACACAGCATATGGAAGTCTTAATCTCTTTTTTAATTGCTAGTGTTTTACTTACACTTTCTCCTGGTCCAGATTTAATGATGGTTGTGGGTCAGGCACTTGAAAATGGTTTCAAAAAAAGTATTCTTTTTGTTCTAGGGCTTATAAGTGGGTTAGCAGTCCACACTTCTTTATTAGTTTTGGGCTGGTCTCAGTTTATCGGTGAAAATTCTCAAGTTGTTTCTTGGTTAAAAATCTTTGGATTTTTTTATTTCATTTTTATTGGTATTCAATCCCTTTTTTCAAGTAATAAAGTAGTCAAGACAAAAGGAATATCAGGCACCAATTCAAAAAAAGTATACCTAAGGGGTATTCTAATGAATTTATTAAACCCAAAAGTAAGTTTGTTTTTTTGGTTTTTTTTTCCTGGTTTCTTGTTTACTGAAAACCTTCCTTTATCCATTCAATATGCAATTCTTGGGACTTTATTTTTAATTCAAGCATTTTTAGTTTTTGTATCTGCTGCTTATTTTGCTACTCTTTTTTTAAATAGATTAAAAGGAAAATGGATACCCTATTTTAATGGTTTTTTATGGATTGGTCTTGGAGTATATTTACTTCTGGGATAAAAGTTATCTTTGAGTATGGATTCTGTTCAACTTATCGAATGTCCAAGAGATGCCCTTCAGGGGTTCAAGCATTGGGTGCCAACCAATAAAAAAATAACCTATGCACAAGCTCTTTTAGAAGTTGGATTTGATGTACTTGATGTAGGTAGTTTTGTTTCTCCTAAAGTAATTCCTCAAATGAAAGATACTGCTGAGGTGTTAAATGGGCTCGATCGATCAAAAAGTTTAACCGAGTTGCTTGTTATAGTAGCAAACTTACGTGGAGTAGAAGAGGCATGTGCCAACCCTCAGGTTGACTGGATTGGATATCCCTTTTCTATCTCAGAGAACTTTCAAATGCGAAATACGCATAAAACTATTGCAGATTCACTTTCACTTTTAGACCAGATTATTCTCAGATGTAATTCAAACGGAAAAAAACTCGTGGTTTATTTATCTATGGGATTTGGTAATCCTTATGGAGATCCTTGGTCACCAACTATTGTTGGAGATTGGATGGAGATTCTTGCCGAAAAAGGAATAAAGATCATCTCCCTTTCAGATACAATCGGTTCTGCAAGTGATATCAACATCCAAAAACTTTTTTCAAAATTGATCCCACTTTATCCAGAGTTAACAATTGGAGCGCACTTACATTGTTTAAAACAAGATGCCATCAATAAATTATCAGTCGCTTATAATGCGGGTTGTCGACGATTTGATGGAGCAATCATGGGATTTGGAGGTTGCCCAATGGCAAAAGATGAATTAGTGGGGAATATGCCAACTGAGTTAATTTTGTCTTTCCTTAATATGCGTAAAATACCAAACTCACTCCATCCTATAAAATTTGAATCTGCTTATAATCAGTGCCTTAAAACTTTTATTTAAATTTATTCTAAATAAGACTTGCTTGTATTTTAGAAGGATTTTATATTTGCAATCTATTTATAATGATTCTAAATAAAATTAAATGAAAAATTATTTGCTCCTTATTGTCTACATTCTTTTTCTAAATTCTTTGTTAGCACAAAACAATGTATCTGCGATTGACTCTATACAAGCGTCTCAGCAAATCAATGGATACCAGCGAATAATTAACAACTTGAATGCAATTCCTCAAGGAGTAACCATTGGTGGGTATGGAGAAATTTTATACAATCAACCTCAAGGAAAAAATGGTGAAATCGACGTGCAGCGTTTGGTAATGTTGTTTGGATACAAATTCGATAATCGTGTTCAGTTTGTTACTGAAATTGAATTTGAACACGTCAAAGAAGTTTATGTTGAGCAGGCATTTGTAAATTATACAGTAGCAAACGGAATAAATATTAGAGGAGGTCTGATGCTTGTTCCGATGGGAATTATTAATGAATTTCATGAACCAACAACATTTAATGGAGTAGAGCGTCCTAGTATGGATAATGCAATTGTTCCAACGACGTGGCGTGAAATAGGTATCGGTGTATCAGGCCGCCTAAATACAATAGGTTTGGGTTATCAAGCTTATCTTTTTAATGGATTTTTATCTCATGATGGAAATGTTGGAAAACTTAGAGGCAGCAATGGATTACGAGGTGGAAGACAAAAGGGTGCAGAGTCCACTTTAGATCATATCAATCTTTCAACCAAATTGGATTACTATGGCCTAATAAACTTGAGACTTGGGTTTTCTACATATTTTGGAAGAACACAAGCTGTTGACGAACAAAATGCAATTCCCGGTAGTGATATAGGT
>JAUROD010000042.1 GCA_030835845.1 Flavobacteriaceae bacterium | reverse complement strand
TGATTTCTGAAAATAAAGACGTGACTAAAGTTGTAACAAGTAAAATAACTAATTTTGAGTGCTTATTTTCTAATAACACTGTGTTTAATCAAAACATAGGAAATTGGGATGTCAGCAAGGTCACATCCATGACATCAATGTTTTCGAATGCTAGAGCATTTAACCAAAACCTTAGTGGTTGGGATGTAGATCAGGTTATTCATTATGCTAATTTTGGTACAGGCACCACCGCATGGTCAGCAGCGAATAAGCCACAGTTTGGTAGCAACTAAATCCTAGAGCTAAAAAAACCCATAAACCAAACCTAGTAACAGAAGGTAAGATGGAACGAGTCGGTTTCATAAGTAGTGGAAACCCCCAAGAGATTGGGGGTTTTTTAATGAGACACATTATTTTGTAAATAAAACTTGACATTTTAAAAAATTGTATTACTTTTGTCAAACAAACTTTACAAAATGAAAGCAGCACGCAAAAAACGTACACTTCAATTGGCTCTCTGGACATGGTCTTGGGTAGCTACATTGGCAATTGCCACCTTTGGTCCAAAATTCATTTGGGACGACAATAAGGTGTTAACCACTTTGGCAATTTGTACAAACCTATGCAATGGAATTTTAATGATTTTAGCCAACCGAAAACTATTTGATCAATACGATGAATTGGAGCGAAAAATTCATCTAGAAGCCATGGGGTTTACCCTTGGAGCAGCAGTTGTTGTAGGTCTTTCCTATTCCCTTTTGGATCAAACCAATATCATTCGTTCGGATGCTGAAATTGGGTTTGTTGTTATGTTTATAGGAATCACCTATATGGTATCGCTATTGGTTAATAGAAGCAGGTACTTATGAAAAATAAAGTCCGCGAACTACGAAAATCAAAGGGATTTACACAAGAACAATTGGCAGAAATCATCGGGGTTTCACGTCAAACAATAAATGCTATCGAAAAAGAGAAGTTTGATCCAAGTTTACCCACTGCATTTAAGATGTCTAAGCTTTTTGCACTTCCAATAGAGTCCTTTTTTCTCTACGAAAACTAAAAGCATTAGGTCAGTTTATTTACTCAACAGCTTTGTAGGTGAGTTCAGAAAGCGCACGCTTAGGTGATCTATTTTCAAAAAATAAACCCCAGTGTTTTTCAGGTTCATTAGGGTCCTCCGAACCTTTCCAAGGTTCGTCAAAGGCTTCAAAAAAGAAGGTTAGAATTTCATTTTCGTTGCACCACCGACTTAGCTCTTGGTAGTATATTTTCTGATAAATTTGCCCCACATTGTCTTTTGGAATTCCAATTCCATTGGATTTTGTGGTCCAGCCTGCTTCCGTAATTACAATTAGTTTTTTAGGATACTTTTTGGCTACATCGTTAAAGTTTTTCTTGGTGTATTCCAATGCTTCTTCGATGGTTTTGTATTCCCAAACTGGATAGGTATGAATGGAAATAAAATCAACTTCGTTGACCAAAGGAGTAAGTTTGTTTAACCAAGGTACGTAGTTTTCACAAAATGTAACGGGTTGTTTTGCATTTATTTTGACCTCCTTTACATAGTCAATTACACTGGATACAGGAACCATGTGATCGGTCCAATCGACACAGGCTTCGTTTCCTACAGAGAGGGAAAAGATAATGTCTGGAAATGCATTGGCAAATGCAATCAATCGTTTTATTTCAGCCTTGTTTTTTTCTTTGTTTTTTTTGAGTGTAGCGGCTCTATATACCCCACCACCCCAAGGACAGTTTTTGTTGTTTTCTTCTGCAATAATATAGGCACCCAACATTACTTTTAGTGGGAAGTTTTCGTTTTTGATTACCTCCAGTACTGTTTTAGAGTGTGCATCGCAACTATATAAACGGATATACGTCCAGTGTTTTTCTACAAGGATCAAGTCTTCTTTAACTTGAGCATAAGAAGGGTATTTATCTCCAGGAGATTGCCCCTTTCTAAACCCCGAATAACAAATTGCAGATGCTTTAGGAATTGATAAAGCATCTGAATATTTAATCGTGTTTTTCATTTGATTTGGTTTAAAACTTTAACTTTTCTTCAGTGTCCCAAAGTCCCCAATATGCCCCAACATCTCCTTCTGCTTTGACTTTCCAAGATTCGTCAAAGGAAGAAAAATAAAACATTTCGATATCGTCTTCTTTGGACCATGTCTGTGCATTGATAAAATACTTAAGTGCATTTTCATACGAAGGATGAGAAGCCCCTAGGCTACTTCCTTGACTTGGCCAACCTGTTTCTGTAATAATGACTCGTTTGCCTTTTCCAGCATCAATGGCTTGTTTGTACATTTCTTTCATGTACAACAACGAATAGTCAAGGTGACAAGCTTCCCAAAAAGGGTAACAATTTGCTAAAATAACATCACATGCTTCTGAAAGCTTTGGACGATTGACAAACTCATAATAAGCGTCTACATAACCAATAGGAGTATTTTTTACATTGGCTTTTACTTTGTCAATGTAGACAAGTAGCTCCTTTTCTGTAAGCTCATCCCTGTAAAGTACTTCATTTCCAACGGAAGCCACATCGACATATCCTTGCTGACAAAGTTTTTCAAGTGATTCAATTTCTTTGTCGTTGGTCAAATGGTCGTCACTTAACCAAGCTCCAACTAGCGTTTTAAATCCAAGTTCTTTTGCAATCATTGGGATTAATTCGTTCCCCTCTGTACACGAAAAAGAACGTACCCAATTGGTGTAAGGTTTGATAATTTGTAAACGTCTTCGAATTTGTTCTTCAGAAAGTTGATCGCCAGGTTGCTGACCTTCCTCATAGGGACTAAAACACAATCCGTGAATCCCATTTGTTAAAACGTCTTTACTGTGTTGTTGTAATTTTGGTGTGGTTATATTCTCAAAGTTTAATCCGTTCAAAGAATGGATTTTTTCTTTCTTATACGACATCTACTTTTTCTTTTTGGTTTCGATGGCAAAAATAAAAGGTTTCTTTCAATCGAAGAAAAAAGAATTTTGTTTTTATTCATTCTATTGTGAAAAGAATAATTTTTTGGCTAAAAGATTAGAAAACCTCAATACTTTTGGAAATATTCTTCATTTTATCAAATAATTACTCCAGAATAGCGCATAAACCATTGATTCAAATTCTATTTTATCCCTTATTCTTAGCATTTCTGCCAACCCGTGTATTTGTGTGCTGGATACGTGTTTTTTTTCTACCTTTCTACCCTAAATACACCGTATGAAAAATACAGTTTTCCTAGCTCTATTTCTTGCTCCCTTTTTCCTTCAAGCGCAAAGTTCACCCTATGAAGTAAAGACCTTTTTGGACAAAGGAATAAAAGGAGCCAACGTACATCATAGAGGAGATGCATGGTTAAATTTTTTGATTCAAGCAGACGAAGATTTTACCTATAACGTCACTCAAGCAACTTTTAGTCCAAACGCAACATTGGATTGGCATAAACACAAAACAGATCAGGTGATCATAATCCTAAGCGGTTTGGGTCATTATCAAGAAAGAGGAAAAGAAGTGGTTGTCCTCAAAAAGGGAGATGTGATAAAGTGTGATAAAGACACCGAACATTGGCATACCTCAACTCCAGAAAGTGAAGTTTCTTACCTCGCTATTTATGGGAGTTCACCTACTATTTGGACCGAAAAAGTAACAGAAGAATATTACACAAAAGCCATCGAAAAAATACAAAACAACTGATTTCTTTCCGTTTGGAATCATGAAAAAGGTACGCATACCAAATATCAATTGACTAGAAACTAAAACCAATGAACACACTCACTATACTTATTGTCATCCCCTTATTAATTATTTTCTCCTATTTGTTTGACCTGATTGCACGAAAAACAAAATTTCCTTCTGTTATTCTATTGATGTTTACAGGAATTTTGGTGCGCTTAGGAGCAACTTTCTATGGCTTTGATAATTTTGTATTTCTCGACAACCTAATTCCCGTTTTAGGAACAATTGGATTGATTTTAATTGTGTTAGAAGGGGCATTGGAGCTCAATATAACAAGAGAAAAACTTCCTGTAATTCTCAAAGGTTTTTTAGCTGCTGGGGTTATTCTCATCCTCAATGTGTTTGCAATTAGCTTGGTTTTTGAGCACTTGGTTGGTATGACACATCAAGCATCAATTGTCTATGCGACTCCTCTGTCAATTATCAGTAGTGCCATTGCAATTCCATCAAGTGCGGGATTACTGCAACAAGAAAAAGAATTTGTTGTCTACGAATCAACCTTTTCTGATATTTTGGGAATCATGTTGTTTAATTATGCCATTCGACAATTTGAAAACAATCAAGCTCTTGTAAGTGTCACCTCATTGGTTGACCTTGGACTACAAATTATTGGGGTGATTGTCATTTCACTTCTCATTACCTTTTGTTTGTTTCAACTGCTTCAAAAACTTACCCACCATGTTAAGTTTTTCCTTATTCTAGCCTTGTTGATTTTAGTTTATGCCTTTGGAAAAATTCTTCACTTACCCGCATTGGTGACCATCTTTATTTTTGGTCTATTCCTAAGTAATGTGACTTCGCTATTGCCCTCTTTTTTAAAGCGGTATATCGATAAAGAAGAAACCGAAAAAGGACTGCACGAATTTCATATTTTAACTGCCGAATCAACCTTTTTGGTCAAAACGTTCTTCTTCCTGTTTTTTGGATTTTCGATTGATCTTACTGCATTTACTTCCTTTTCACCCTTTCTCTACGGAGTACTTGTTTTTGGATTGATGTTCGGACTTCGTTATCTGTATTTTACAGCAACAACTTTTCGAATTGCCCCATCCCGATTGGTGTTTATCTCACCCCGTGGATTGATTAGTATTCTACTGTTTTTACAGATCGGTGAAGTTGCCTTTTTAAAGAGTACAGTTAGTATTATCGATGAACGTGTACTGCTAATTGTTATTCTAACCTCAATGGTAATAATGACCAAAGGAACCATGAAAAAAGATACGGAGAAAGAAGAAACAGAGGAAACTGAAATGGAAAATCTTGAAACTGAAGAGGTGTTTACCCTTGATGATGACCAAGAAGAAATTCAAAATAATGGATAAAAAAATAGCGAAAGAATAGAAGACTTTCTTTTTGCTGTTCAACATCTTTATTACCTTCGTATGACCAATCTTAGTTCAGTTAATATGCGTACTTTTTTATTCCCTTTCCTTCTTTTTTCAATCGTTGTTTTTGCCCAAGACGAACCAACTCCTCAAGTTGAAGAAGAGTGGAACAAAGGTGGAAAAACTACTCTACTATTCAATCAAGCGTCTTTTAGCGAATGGGTATCTGGAGGTGAAAATAGTGTATCCTTAAGCTTTCATGCAAACTATGATTTGAATTATAAAAAAAATGGATGGAGTTGGGATACCAAGTTTTTAGGGGACTTTGGGTTGACCAAACTTAGTGGAAGTAAGTATTTACGAAAAACAAGTGACCGATTTGATGTGCAATCTCTTTTGGGTAGAAACTTCTCTGAAAGATGGAGTTATTCTGCTCTTTTTGGAATTAAAACACAATTTTCTCGTGGATATAAATACAATACCAATGAAGAAGGAATTGAAACGCGTACCCTTCGAACTCATTTTTTCTCTCCTGTTTATATTGAATTGGGGGTTGGGTTATATTGGAAAAAATCTCAAAATTTTTGGATAAACGTTTCACCATTTACCCAAAGAATTACTCTTGTAAGTCGAAAATTTACAACAGATTTAGTAGAAACTGAAAGGTATTTTGGTGTTCGAAAAGGAGACAATCACCGCTTTGAACTAGGATCTTCTTTAAGTGCTCTTTACCTGTTTTCTCCTCTCGAAAATGTAACCCTCGAACAACGTTTAAGACTTTATTCAGATTATTTAGATAAAGCAGAAAATATTGACTTAGACTATCAAATTACAGCAGAAATGAAAGTCAATGAGCGTATCTCAACAAACCTTATCATACAGTTTGTCTATGACGATAATGCCGTTCAACGCTTGCAAGTTCGTGAAGTCTTTGGAATTGGAGTAAGTGTTGCGCTTAACTAATTCATTGGATTAATCAATATCATCTTCTGTTAGTCGATTGATTAGAATATCAATTTCACGAATCAATTCCTTTCTCTTTTGTGTAGCAAGATCTCTTTTTTCTTGTGTAATATTCTTTTTCAACAAAATACTTGAATGATAATCAATCAGTGTTTTAAGTCCACTAATTTTTATGGAAATTCGCATTTGGTTGACCTGTTCTTCCAAAGCTCGTTCTGACTTTTCTTGTGTTTTCCTACTCTTGATTAATTCTTTTCTGTTGAGTTCAATTTCCTCTCTTTGACGGTCAATGTCATCCTTAGAACTAATGATTGTATAAAGCAATCCAGCCAAAGCAAGACCAGAAAAAAGGGAATTAATTCCTCCAAAAAGATCCCCAAAAGTTCCTCTGTCAGACCAGTTGTCTATCATTAAAATAGTGAGTGCAGCTGAACCTGCCCAAGTCAGTATAATAACTAATATGATTATTATCAGTGTTTTATTCGATGAATCCATTTGTTTAGTCGATATGATAGAAAACATTTTAAATGTATGAAAAAAGCCACAAAGGTTTCATATTTCTGGAATTTAAATTCAGTTATTTAACCGTATTCGATGCTGCTACTTAGCTCCAAAATAATTCCATACATGATGATGTTTTGTATAGGTGCTTCACAGGAAGTTATAGAAGTCTATGCCTATCTTGTAAAGGTAAAAAAACTATATATAATTGATACCATACACAGTAGTTGTAAAATTGAATTGACATTTTTCAACACTACTTTGTGTACCAAAATCAAAGAATTAATCAAACGAATGATACAATCCAATAAGCTCCTATACAGCATTTTATTTTTCCTCTTCACTTCGCTTTCTTTTGCCCAAGTGCAAGTAGGCAGTGGAAGCTATACAACAAATTTTCCAGGAGCAGATTCAGCAGGTCGTAATGGGTATCCTTCGGGAAGTCCGCAACTTAGTGGAACTGCACTAAACAAACCTGTTCCAACGAATGATTGGTGGTCTAAATTGGTAAAAGAAGATCAAGCGGATAACCTTTTCAACTATCCCTTTACGATGAAAACAACCTCCACAGGTTTAATTATTTCCTATATCCCTTGGGGGGTAATTGGAGATTCTGCGCCAATTGTTATGGGACTTAGTGGACTTAGTGCAAGTCGAACTACCGTATCTGATTATTCAGACTGGACCGTATCCATGCAATGGAGTGATAGCAACCAAACAATGACCGCAACTTCTGGAATTGGTATGCCATTCATTTACTTTGAAAAAGAACAAGATGATGTTGTTGAACTTACTGTAAACAGTGGAACAGTGCGTATCGAAAATGAAATGCTTATAGTTGAAGATGCTAGTCATAATGCTGATTTTGTTGTCTATGCTCCGTCGGGAAGTAGTTGGTCAACAAGTGGAAACACATATAGTTCGACACTTAACAACAAAACCTATTGGTCGGTTGCTATGCTCCCTCAATCGACAACAAACGTACTCCAAACAGCTACTGATTTTAAAGAACATGCCTATGTGTTTCCAACCAATACAACTGTCGCATGGAATTATTCCCCTACAAGCAGTCTTGTCACAAGTACATTTACTGTAGAAACAGAGGTTAAAGAAGGAACAAATACACGGTTTCTTCAAGGGGTTCTACCTCACCAATGGAGCCATTTGGCAAGCACCAGTCCAACTCCCGATTTTACCCCCTATCAAACTGTTCGAGGTGAAATGAAAATGCTTCAAGGAAATACATTTACAGTAGAAAATAAATTTTCAGGAATACTCCCAACACTTCCTTATTTAAATCAATATAGCGAAGAATTTAGCCCCGCTGAATTGGCAGAAAAAATTACTTTGTTGGAAGACAATCAACTTGATCTTTGGACAGATTCATACAATGAAGGTCAGTTGATGAATCGCCTAATCCAAACAGCTCGAATTGCCAATGAAATGGGTAACCTAACTGCACGAGATAAAATAATTTCTACCGTTAAAGAGCGCCTTGAAGATTGGCTCAAATATTCGAGTGGAGAAGTCGCTTTTTTGTTTTACTACAACCAAAATTGGTCGTCCCTAATTGGTTATCCTGCTGGACATGGTCAAGATAACAATATCAATGACCACCATTTTCATTGGGGGTATTTTATTCATGCAGCTGCTTTTCTAGAACAATTTCAACCTGGATGGGTAGACCAATGGGGCCCAATGATAAACTTACTCGTTCGCGATGCTGCAAGTCAAAATCGTGAAGACAGTCAGTTTCCTTTTTTACGAAATTTTAGTCCCTATGCCGGACACTCTTGGGCAAATGGTTTTGCTACTTTTCCACAAGGAAATGATCAAGAATCTACCTCAGAAAGTATGCAGTTCAATTCCTCTCTAATCCATTGGGGTACACTGACCGGACAAGACGATATTCGCGATTTAGGAATTTATCTCTACACCACCGAACAAACAGCTATCGAAGAATACTGGTTTGATATCAATGAACGTAACTTTCAACCGAATCAAAATTATGGTTTAGTATCACGTGTTTGGGGAAATTCATCTGACAATGGTACTTTTTGGACTACTGATATTACTGCTTCCTATGGAATTGAATTTTATCCAATCCACGGGGGGTCTTTTTACCTAGGAAGAGACAAAGATTATGTCCAAAAAATATGGACTGAAATAGAAAATTATACTGAAATTTTAAACCCAAATTCAGATAACCTAAACCTTTGGTACGATACGTTTTGGAAATATCTAGCCTTGATTGATCCCGAAAAAGCAATTGATTTATACAAAAAATCTCCTGACCGTAATTTCAAATTTGGAATATCAGATGCTCAAACTTATCATTGGTTGCATTCCCTTAATTCAATTGGATTGGTAGATAGCTCAATTACCGCAAATTATCCGATTGCATCTGTTTTTGTAAAAAATGGTATAAAAACCTATATCGCACACAATTATTCTGAATCCTCTCTTGATGTGTTGTTCTCAGATGGATTTACATTAACCGTTCCTCCAAATCAAATGATTACAAATCGAACAACAAATGTTTCGGGTGAACTAACTACCTCTTTTTCTCAAGTGTATGCCAATGGAAAAGTAACACTTAATCTTCAGTCTGATGATACAACAATAACGAAGGTTGAGTTTTATGATGGAACGACAAATATCGGTACAGACAATTCCTCTCCTTATGAGATAACAACTGGAAACCTTGAAATTGGAAAACATCCCCTTTTTGCAAAAATTTATGAGGGAGAAGCATTTGAATTGTCCAATATTGTGAATGTTCAAGTAGGGGAACAATACCCCTATGAAAATCAAATCCATACCCTACCTGGAACAATTGAAGCAGGACATTATGACTACTTTGAAGGTGGAAACGGACAAGGAATCTCATACTTGGATTTGTCTCCAGGAAACAATGGTGATTTTAGACCTTTGGAAGATGTTGATGCAGCAAGTGTCAACGCTGAAGGAGCAACAATAGGTTGGATATCATCGGGAGAATGGTTAGAATATAAAATTGAAGTACCCCAATCGGGATACTATGATTTTTCTTTTCGACATGCCTCTGGAAATAGCGCTGGTGGTGGTCCTTTTCACCTTGAACTAGATGGAGAATCGATAAGCGGACCAATCAGCGTTCCCTCAACAAGCAATACAAATTGGGACACATGGAAAACGAAAACAGTGAGTCAAATTCCCCTTCGAAAAGGAGAACATATCCTACGAGTTAGTTTTGCAGCGGGAGAGTTTAACCTTGGCAAAATGACCTTCGAACGAACAGGAAACTTACCCTACCAAACTCCTCTTGCTGATGCTGGAGAAAATACCACTGTAGTTTTACCCGAAACTTCTGTTACCCTTGACGGAAGTGGAACAACATACGAGGGGACTGAAAACATACAATACGGATGGTCGCAACTTTATGGACCCTCAACAATCAGTTTTGATAATCCAAACATCGTTAATCCTACTCTGTCTAACTTAGCTGATGGAGTGTATAAGGTTAAGTTAATCGTTACAACTGGATCCTATTCCGATAGTGATGAAATCTTTATCATTGTAAGTGACACTGGAAACAATCTTCCTTCTGTAAAGCTTGAAAGTCCAAAAGATGAAACCTACTATAAGGAAAATGATTCAATCGAACTTCGTGCAAGTGCATCGGATTTGGACGGATCAATCGAAAAAGTAGAGTTTTATCAAGGAGACC
>JAUROD010000041.1 GCA_030835845.1 Flavobacteriaceae bacterium | reverse complement strand
GTAACGTAGTAGTAGATTTTTTTTATGTTCGACCTCTCCTTGATTAAAAAGACGATCAATAGCATCTTTACTTTTTAACCGTTCTATTCGTATTTCATTTCTGGGAGCGGACATAATAATTATTGGTTTTATCAATATCAGCCATCAAATTACTTGGATCGATAACAATGGTTTCGATAGCACTTTTTGGTTGAGAAAGCATAAACTTGTACTCTGGATTAGCCCAAGCCCAGTCTTTATGCACATTCCACTCCATTTCATATGGATTTTCTTTTTCACCACGCATTAGTGAGATAGGAATATAGTGGAGTTCGGTCAGTCCATCAGAATATTGAACAAGAACTTCCAAAGGCATCGGCATTAACTCTTTACGACGAAGTACAAGTTCAGCTGCACCATTTTTATCCTCAATTGAGCTTATTTCGTAATCAATTTTATTGGTTGTTTGTGTCCAATCGGTCAAATACCATTGCAGTTGAATTCCAGAAACACGTTCAGCAATTCGACGTAAATCATTAGGGAGAGGATGTTTAAATTTCCATTCATCATAATAAGTTTGTAAGGTTTCAAACAACTTATCTTTTCCAATGATATATCCCAGTTGACCTAAAAACACAGCTCCTTTACTATACGCAGCACGTTCATATGCAGCATTGTGATTGTATCGATTTGCGTTAGTTGCCATAGGCATTTCAATACCTGCATTGGCAAGACCAAAGTAACCTCTGTAGGAACCTTCTAGAGGAAATTCACTATTACGTGCCAAAATTTTATCAGATGCGAGCGACGATATAAATGAAGTAAACCCTTCATCCATCCACTCGTGTTTTGTTTCATTTGTTGCTAAAATATGCTGAAACCAAGAGTGTGCTAATTCGTGTGCAGTTACACCAAAAAGAGAATTAAACTTTCGTTCTCCTGTAATTAGTGTCAGCATAGCATACTCCATTCCACCATCACCACCTTGAACAACCGAGTATTGTTTGTACGGATATTCTCCAATTGTTTCATTAAAATAAGTCATCATCTCAGCAGTATAAGGCTGAAGTTTTTTCCAGTTTTCTATAATCTCTGGATTGTTTTTATAGAAAAAGTGGAGGTTCACATCGTTTGGACCAGGATACGTATCGTGAATATAATCTTGATCTGCAGCCCAAGTAAAGTCGTGTACCATAGGTGCAACAAAATGCCAAGTTACTTTCCCTTTTTTCGCTTTTGGGTTTTTACGCTCACTGTATCCTTTTCCAATATCATCAGCATTTTGTAGATATCCACTTGCAGCAACTGTAAAGTTTTTATCTAAGGTAATTTTTACATCAAAGTCACCCCAAACTCCGTGAAATTCTCTTCCCGTGTATGGATCTGCGTTCCACCCTTCACGATCATATTCTGCCATTTTGGGGTACCACTGTGCCATAGAAAAAGCAACTCCCTCTTTGGAATTTTTTCCTGCACGTCGGATTACATCAGGGACTTGTCCTTCAAAGTAAAGCTTAAAAACGGTACTATCTCCAGGATTAAGTGGTGTTGCCAAAGGCACCTCCAGAATTGTTTCGCTATCAATTGTACTCAACAACACACCATCTTGTGTCAATCCATATACTTTTAAGTAGCCCTGTTGCTCAGGAGACAGGGAATCAATATCTACTTTAAAACGTCCATTTTTATCTGCTCCATTTTTCAATCGTATCGCCATTTCACTCCCTGGTCTAAATGCATTGAAGTACTGGTGAAAGAAAACTTTTTTTAAGGTTTCTGGAGAATTATTGGTGTATACAATTTCTTCTATACCCTGATATTGTGCGGTATCGTGGTCAAGTTCCACGTTTATTTTGTAGTCAATAGCTTGTTGCCAGTACTGAGCAGAAACAAATCCAACATGGAGCAAGCTCAATAAAACGATTATTTTTTTCATTTCATTTATATTATGAGATGCAGTAAATATATGAAGTTCCTTTAGATATGGAAATAAGAATCAAGAGTAAAGCTTTCGTCCAACCGAACACCTTTATCTGTTTGTTTTAAGGAGATTAGCTCATTTTCGGCATCGTGCTCCAAAAAAAGCAAGTAATTTTCTTTTGTTGCAAGGTCTAAAAAGGCAGCTTTTTCTTCAAGTGTCAGCAAAGGACGTGTATCATATCCCATCACATAGGGAATAGGAAGGTGTCCAACGGTTGGAATTAAGTCAGCAGCAAACACAATTGTTTTGTCCTTATACACAATTTTCGGCAAGATTTGCTTTTCTGTATGACCATTCATCAAGAGAATATCAAAACCCAAAGGAATAGCATCTCCTTCGATTAAGTTAAGCTGTCCACTTTCTTCAATGGGTAAAATATTTTCAGCTAAAAAAGAAGCTTTTTCGCGAGGGTTTGGATTCGTTGCCCAGTTCCAATGGTCTTTGTGTGACCAAAAACGTGCATTTCGAAATGCAGGTTCATAGCTTCCATTTTTGTTGCGCCGAATTGCACCCCCACAATGATCAAAATGTAAATGCGTAAGTACGACATCAGTAATATCATCTCTATGAAAACCAGCCTTTTTGAGCGAAGTATCTAAATCGTGATTTCCCCAAAGGGCATAGTGTGAAAAAAACTTTTCGCTTTGTTTATTTCCCATCCCGGTATCAATCAGAATCAGTCTATTTCGATCTTCGATAAGCAAAGATCGAGCAGCCATTTTTATACGGTTATCATGATCTGGTGGGTTAGTTCTTTCCCAAAGAGCCCTTGGAACAACACCAAACATTGCTCCGCCATCCAATTTAAAATTACCCGTTTCTATGCTGTGTAAGCGCATTATTTTTTGAGTTTTATTCGAGTTAAAAAACCATGAGAAGTCATATACAAGGCGCTTTCATCTTCATTAAAAGTGCAGTTTGCAGTTCGTGATTCTGTCAAAATGGTTCCTAAATGAGTCCCTTCGGGTGAAAAAACGAGCACACCTCCTGGACCAGTTGCAAACACATATCCTTTTGAATGGATTTTCATACCGTCTGCATATCCGGGTCGAGTCATTGAGGTTGCGTCAAAGAAAACACGTTCATTTTTTAACTCTCCGTTGACCATATCATATGCCATCCAAAGGTTTTTTTTGGGGTCTGAGTTTGCGACATACAAAACAGATTCATCGGGTGAAAGTGCAAGTCCGTTTGGACGAGAAAGTGAATTAATCAAAAGTGAAACAGAGCCATCCACAGATTTGCGATAAACCCCATTAACATCCATTTCACGAAGCGGATCGTTATCTCCGGACAAACCATAAGGAGGGTCGGTAAAATAAAGATCCCCTGAAGCGGACAAAATTAAATCGTTTGGACTGTGAAATCGATTGCCTTGGTAGGTGTCAATTACGGTTTCAAATCCTTTTGGATCAGATAAAGGGGCATTAACTTTTGCAATTCGACGATCACCATGTTGTGCAATTAATAAATTCCCTTGAGGGTCAAGAATTAATCCATTTCCTCCTGTTTTTTTTTCGTTTGGTGCATAGCCTGTATATCCACTTGGGTCAAGGTAAATTTGTAGTCCTTTTTGTTCATCCCATTGGTAGAGTTTATTCTCGGGAACATCTGTAAAAAGAACAGCATTGAGTTCTGGCACCCAAACGGGTCCTTCTGACCAACTAAATCCCTCTGCCAAAACTTCTATTTTAGCTTCTGAGGAAACAATTTCTTCCAGCTGAGGATGGAGCTTTTCAACTCCGCCAATTGTCTTTTGTGAAAAGGCATATGTGGAGCAAAATAAGAATAGGTAAAGTTTAGCCTTCATTTGTTTTTTTCTTTAAAATGGATATTAATTCGTTTGTAAATGCTAACAAACTTTTGATTTCTTGGATACTAGACAATCGGTTTTTGCCTTTTATAAGTAAACTATTTCCAATGGATTCGATTCGGAAATAATTATGACTTTCAAAAAAGAAGATTAATTCTTGATTAAAAAAGGCAGTTATTTCCTCACGCTCTTTTCCACCCAAGAAAAACCGTTTGGAAAAATCAGGGTAATTGCTAAAATCGATATCCTTGTAACTGCTTTGTTCGTTGATTGTATTAAAAAAGTTTTCACGATCAAGAATAAAATAGGGAATTGCTTCTTCCAATTCTACCAGAAGAAAAGAAGCTTTTATATCTTCTTTCGCAATAAATGCACCTTCACTGTACGACAAGTCGAAAAGATGAATACGACCATCAGCACTAATCATTTCATTGTATTGATAGTTTACGACTTTTGATTCAAAGTAATTAAAGCGTTCTAATTCTTTGGTGTCTGAAGTCAATTCTGAACGGTAATCCCAGTTTAGAATTTTGGCTAATTTTTGAAGTGATATTTGACGTTTGGTGAGGTTGCTGCCAAGTTTAAAAAAGTCATTTGATGGAATTGATTTTCGAATAGCAAAGGGATGTTGAGTTTCTGTCCCGTGTGCATCCAATCCAATAATTTCAATGACCCCGCCCTTGCGTGAAAAACTTCTACGATAGTCATTTAATCCCTCCATAACGGTATGGTCAACAAATTCACACAACGAAAAATCAACAATCGCATGTTCTGTTTCAGGAATTTCATCCAACTTTCCTTTGAGTTTATAAAAGTTTAAGAACGAACTAAAGTTTTTGACGCTTACATAATAGTTTCCAGAATCTTCTTCCCGATACATCAATACATTTGGCTTGAGCCAATTTCGAGTAAATAGGAATAAGTTTTTATTGATTATTACATGAATCAAAAAGGTGGATAAAATCCCCATACCAATTCCTGTAATAAGTCCATTTGTAAGGGTAATGATTAAGGTAATACTAAATATGGCTGCTTGTTCTTTTCCTATTTTGAGGATACGCAGAAGATTCTCTGGAGCAGCGAGTTTATAGCCTGTAAAAACCAGAATAGCTGCTAAAGCGGGAAGGGCAATACGTTGAATTTGATCTTGAAATAGAAGAATAAATGCCAATAAAAAAAGAGCATGTGCAAAGTTTGACGATCGGTTACTTCCTCCGTTATTTACATTGACTGAACTTCGAGCAATTACAGTAACAACATTTAAACCCCCTACTAAACCACTTAAGGAGGTTGCAATTCCAAGAGCGCGTAAATCTTTATTTACATTTGACCTTCTTTTTTGAGGGTCGAGCTTGTCCACTGCCTTAATACTCAATAGAGATTCAATACTTGCAATTAGGGTAATGGAAATTACAGTACCGATAAACGGTCCGGTTGTCATTATACTAAAGTCAGGAAAAGGAAGGTTAGCAATTACATTATCGGGCAATCGAATCATCAAATTTTCCGCGACAGGATAGGCTTTTTTGGCGATTAACTCAAAATAATAATTGAGACCAATTGCAACGATTACGACCCACATTGGTGCGGGTATAAGTTGAAAAACACGATACTGCAGGCGACCGTAATAAATTAGAATCAAAAGGGAAACAAGTCCTAATGCTGCAGGAAGGATAAGTTCAATAACAGGGTTATCAATCAAAATTTGAACAGAAGCAGGAACTTTCAAAAGCAACTCGAAGGGAGTGCCGTTGACGGTTGTAATTCCCAGCATCACATGAAGTTGTTTTGCAAGAATCCCAATTCCAATGGCAGCAAGCATACCCTGTAAGGCAGAAGAAGGAAAAAATTCACTCAATGCACCCAAGCGAAACACACCAAAAAGGAACATAAGTACCCCAGCAACAACGATTGCGGCAAGAGTAAACAAATACCCTTGATAAAGGTCCCCATCTCCAAGTGTGGCAATCGCATAGAGTAATACAATGACAAGTCCATTTCCAGGTCCAGTGATTGTTAATTGAGAACCTCCCAAAAGAGCAGCGACAACCCCACCAACAACGGCAGCAATTACGCCTGCAATTGGGGGAGCTTCTGATGCAATTGCAAGTCCAAGACCCAAAGGAAGTGCAACCAACGAAACAACAAAACCTGCAAAAAGGTTTTTTGGTAAATCGCCCACAAAAGATTGAAATGCGTTGGTTCTATTCATTGCTTTTATTTTGAATAATTAAAACATCGGTTGGAAGCTCAGACAAAATATGTTCCAAATCTTTTGGAAAAATTCGTGACCAAATTGACGAATGTTTTTCTTTTGCGTTCATTACAAGTAGATCTGCACGAACAACTTTGGCATAATGACCAATCGAATAACCTCGTGTTCCAAAAATACTTTGAGAAGCAACTTTTCGGTTTGCTTTTAAGTCTTCGGGAACCCTTCCTAAAATATCATTTACTCGAGAAAGTTCTCTTCGTTTAAGCTTTTCTTTTCTGAGAGTTACTTTTCGTAAACTTCGGTCATCATCTGCAGCAATTGCCACTTCAGCACGATTGATTTCCTCAACCAAAGTGATGCGTGGAATATCAAGTCCATGGGCAAATTCAAATGCAGCGCAAATTGTCACCTCTGTTTGAGGGCTTTCAAAAGCGTTTACAACCATGTGTTGAGAAGCCACACGTTCTATAGAAGGCTTAATCAAAAGCAGTACTGAACAAGGTGCTTTTCGTGTAATTTTTCGAGCAATTGAACCAAGATAAAACTTGACCATATTTTCTCGTTGAAGCGCTCCCAAAAGAAGTAGATCAATATTATTTTTTTTGCATTCTGAGACGATTGTTGTCACAGGCTCTCCTTTTTCCCATAGAATTTTTATTTCTTTTGGACGAACAGGGGAGTCATTGAGAATTTCTCCAAATGTCTTTTCTTTTGCTCCTGTTTTTTCACCAACATGAAGAAAAAATAGATTTCCACCAAAAAAGGTAGCCATTCGCATTGCCTCAAAAACATTAGCCTTGAGGTTAGGCGAAAAGGCAAATCCGATTAATATGTTATCAAATGAAGCTTTCTTCACGTTTTTTTATTTGGACTAGAAGTTACAAAAAATGTGTTACTTTTTTTCATCTAAATTTCACATTGAAACAAATAGGATTGAACACAGCCATATAAGGACAACCGTTCTTTTAAGACATAGAATCATTACAGTTTTTCTGTTAGGATTGCCAAGATTGTTTTGATTCCATCACGGTAATTCCCAAGACGTAAATTTTCATTTGGACTGTGTTGATTGTTATCTCGATTTACGGTAGGAACAGCAACTGCTGGTAATTCCAATGTATTGACAAAGGGTGAAATTGGGATAGATCCACCGCTCATACGAACACGAATAGGCTCTTCTCCAAAGGCTCTTACAAGTGCTTTGCGAAGCCATTTTCCAATGTCTGAATCCAAGTCAGTGCGGAAAGATTGATAGGATATTTTACTTGTAAAGCTCGCTATTTTTGGATTTGCTAGACGTTCTTCTTTTGTGGGAGCTCGGTCGAGTACTAGATATCCCTGTTGTTCGATATGCGACTTAACCAATCCAATCAATCTTGAGGGGTCAGATTCTTTTACCAGTCGAACATCAATTTCTGCACGAGCCCAAGCCGGAATTATTGTTCGTACTTTTTCATTGATCCATCCCGACTGCATACCTCGAACATTTAAAGAAGGGTATTGAATCGATTCCTGATAATTTGGACCTACCCGATCAAAAGAACCGATTTGCAAAAGGTCTTGAAGTTGTGCTTCATCGTGTGGGGTAGCTGCTAAAATTGCTTTTGTTTTTTCGTCCAACTCAATTCCATCATAAAACCCAGGGATTAAAACTTTTCCTTCTTCATCTTTCATCGAAGCCAAAAGGGAAGCAAGTTTAAATGCAGGGTTGGGTACATAATTCCCAAAATGACCACTGTGTTGAGGGACTATTGGTCCATAGGTGGTGAGTTGGATTGTAGATATTCCACGAGCGCCAAAAGAAAGGGTGGGTTTGTTGAGTCGGTGCATTGGACCGTCAAAAATTACGAGCATATCAGCAGCCAAGAGGCTTCGGTTTTCAATTACGGCTTGAGGTAAATTGGGCGATCCCATTTCTTCTTCAAAATCCAAAATAACCTTGAGGTTGTAATTGGGGGTTTTTCCCAATTTTTCAAGCGCATCCATCGCTGCCAAAAACATCACAACAGGTCCTTTTGCATCACTTGTTGAGCGCGCAAAAATTCGCCAATCATCTTGATAGTCAGAAAGTGCATCCCATGAAATTTCTTCCCATTTTCCTGCGCTATTTTGTTGTTTGACAACAGGCGAGTAAGGACTTTCTTGTTCCCAGCGACTTTTATCTACAGGTTGTCCGTCCATTTGTAAATAAATCAACACTGTTTTTTTTGCTTTTGCAAAACTTCGAGATGCCAAAAGTAAAGGAGCTCGTTGGGTTGCAATACGTGTTGTTTCAAATCCTCTTGCTCCAAATGCATCTTCTGACCAAACCACATTTTCCTCAATCCAATCGAGGGAAATTGCATCGTTTGGGATACTTAATACCTCTTTAAAAAGGGGGAGACTTTTTTGTGTAAATTCAGCGGAAAGAGCGTCTAGATTGGATTGCTTTTGAGCAAATAAAAACCCAGAAAAAAGCAGTACTAAAAAGCAAAGTGGGGAGTCAATGTTGTTAATCTTCATCATTATTAAAGTCAATTGGGTTGCCCTCCAATGGAGTGCTGATTTTCTTTTGGTTTGGTGTTTCGTCTAGTGTACTTACATCTTTCAATTTTCTTTCGATTGCACGGGTACGAACTCCCATTACATCGTCCAACTGATTCAGTCCTGTTTGGATATTGCGTTGGGCTTTTTGCATCATGCCTCCAAAATTGTTAAACTCTTTTTTAACTTCTCCTAAAACAGCCCACACCTCACTACTTCGTTTTTGAATAGCAAGTGTTTTGAAGCCCATTTGTAGGCTGTTTAAAATGGCTGCAAGTGTCGTTGGTCCAGTGACAATTATTTTAAAATCACGTTGAAGCACTTCCAACAAAGAAGCGTTGCGAACGACCTCTGCATAAATTCCTTCAAAGGGTAAAAACATGATTCCAAAGTCGGTGGTATTGGGAGGGTCTAAGTATTTGTCCCGAATGTCTTTCGCCATTTTTTTTATTGTATTTTCCAACTCTTTCTTTGCCTGATCGACCAAAGGAACACTTCCATCTTCATACGCATTTTGAAGGGATTCGTACACATCTTTTGGAAACTTTGCATCAACAGGAATCCAAACCACTGAATTGAGGTCATCTTTTCCAGGAAGTTTTATTGCAAATTCAACCGAGGCATCGCTTCCTACTTTTGTTTTTACGTTTGCTTCGTATTGATCTGGAGCGAGAATATTTTCTAAAAGCATAGCGAGCTGAACCTCTCCAAAACCTCCACGCATTTTTACGTTGCTCAATACTTTTTTTAACCCTCCTACATCGGTCGCTAAATTTTTCATCTCCCCAAGACCTTCTTGTACCGATTTTAATTGTTTACCAACCGTTTCAAACGATTGACTCAAACGCTCATTCAGGGTTTTTTGAAGCTTTTCATCCACTGTTTTACGCACTTCATTCAGTTGTTTGCTGTTGTCCTCCCTCAATTCTTTAAGTTCTTTTTCAACCGCTTCACGAACCTCTTTCAACCTTTTTTCTGCATCTAGGTTAAGTTGGTTTTGTTTTTCATTTAAGGCAGTAAATCGTTCTTTCAACAAATCGTTTAAACGACGACTGTTGTTTTCAAATCGTTCTTCAAAGGTGCTTAGTGATTTGGTCAACTCTTCTCGTTGACGCTTAAACGCGCCTTGATTTTCATCTCGATTTCGTTGAAAATCATCTTTGATTTGTTTGTCGGCTTGGTCTAGTTGAAGACCAAACTTGAGCAATGCATCGGAGGAAACTCCCCCGGTTTTATTCGTGTTTTGCCGATAGAGAACATAAAGGTTTATCGCAATTAGAAGAAGAAGTAAGACCAGCAAATATAATTCCATAATCAAATGACGGGTGTATTGGTCTAAGGTAATAAATCTTTTTTTGAATAAGACCTTTACAACTGCTTCACAAAAACGAAAAAAGACAAAAAAACAAAAACCCCCAATCTCTCGGGGGTTTAAGCATCAACTCCTAATGAACCTTTAACCTATCAATTCATTTCTACTTACCTGGGTTTATGGTGTTTTTGTAATTTTTTATTACTATGGATTAAGGATTACATTGTTCATTAGTTCCTTGTCTCTCTCCTGCAATTGTCCAACTAAAATTAGTTGTTAAAATATTTCTTGCTTCCACATTACAATAATAAGTAGGTGGAGCTCCAAAAGCAACATTACTTTGTAAATTTAATTGTGACCACCCTTCTAATAGTTTGTCATAGTTTGCTTGACTGTAGTTATCTGCGTTAGAGAACATAAAACTCATATCTGTTACACTTGAAACATTCCAAGAAGATATGTCTCCATTAAAAGATATAGCATTTCTAAAGATATTATCCATACGTTTTACTTTTGAAACATCCCAAGAAGATATGTCTTGGTTGAAAGATGAAGCATTTTGAAACACACCACCTATATCTGTTACACTTGAAACATTCCAAGAAGAGATGTCAGAGTTGAAAGATGTAGCAAGACCAAACATAGTATACAGATCTGTAACTTGTGATAAATCAGGAGCATCTGTTGCTGACATTATTAAGTTTGAAGCTCCTAAAAAAGCATTATTCATGTATGTCCAAGCGATATTTCCCCATTGAACGATGTCAATTATTTTATCTTTAGAGGCTCCATTATTAATATGAATCCTAGGAAAAGCACTGAAACTAGTAGGACTTCCGTTTATGTTATTTCACTCCTATAGGAGTATAAAAAAAAGACACTTTTTTTGCCTCGTGTAGTCAAATGGCGATAGGCAATACAGAAAACAGTTTGTTGTGTAGGCTAGTCGTTGAGTTTTAGAACTGCCATAAATGCTTGTTGTGGAATTTCCACATTCCCCACTTGACGCATTTTTTTCTTTCCTTTCTTTTGTTTTTCAAGAAGCTTACGTTTACGAGAAATATCACCCCCATAACATTTAGCAGTAACGTCTTTTCTAAGTGCCTTGATGGTTTCTCTAGAAATGATTTTCGCACCAATTGCCGCTTGAATAGGAATATCAAACTGTTGTCTTGGGATAAGTTGACGTAATTTTTCACACATTTTCTTACCAATTGTGTGCGCATTGTCAGCATGAATTAAAGCAGAAAGAGCATCTACTTGGTTACCATTTAGAAGGATATCTACTTTTACCAATTTAGAGACACGAAGTCCAATTGGAGAGTAATCAAAGGAAGCATATCCTTTGGAAACGGTCTTAAGACGATCATAAAAATCAAAAACAATTTCAGCCAAAGGCATGTCGAAGGTAAGTTCAACACGTTCAGGAGTGAGGTACGTTTGATTTGTAATTTGCCCTCTTTTTTCGATACATAAGGACATTACGTTTCCTACAAAATCAGATTTCGTAATGATGCTTGCACGAATATAGGGTTCTTCTACACGATCCATTCCAGAAGGGTCAGGAAGGTCAGAAGGGTTGTTGACAAAAATAATATCGTCCGGATTTTTTCTTGTATATGCTTGATAGGATACGTTAGGAACAGTGGTGATCACGGTCATGTTAAACTCTCTTTCCAAACGTTCTTGAATAATTTCAAGATGGAGCATTCCTAAAAATCCACAACGAAATCCAAACCCAAGTGCTGCAGAGCTTTCCGGCTGAAAAACCAAAGAAGCATCGTTGAGTTGTAATTTTTCCATTGAAGCACGAAGTTCTTCGTATTCCTCTGTGTCCACTGGATATATTCCAGCAAATACCATGGGTTTAACTTCTTCAAACCCGTCAATTGCCACTTGAGTGGGGTTTTCTGGAGTTGTTATGGTGTCTCCAACCTTAACTTCCTTTGCTTCTTTAATTCCTGTGATTAGATAACCTACATCTCCTGCACTTATTTCCTTTCTGACTTCTTGGCTTAGTTTCAATACACCAATTTCGTCGGCAGAATATATATTTTTGGTTGCCATAAACTGAACTTTCTGTCCTTTCGAAATACGTCCATTAATGACACGGAAATAGGTCTCTACACCTCTAAATGGGTTGTAAACAGAATCAAAAATCAAGGCTTGTAAGGGTTCGTCCGGGCTTCCTTTTGGAGGAGGAATCCGTTCTATAATTGCAGTTAATATTTCTTGAATACCAAGACCTACTTTTGCAGAAGCAGGAATTACTTCCTCTGCTTTACAGCCCAAAAGGTCAACAATATCATCGGTTACTTCTTCCACATTTGCAGAAGGTAAATCTACTTTGTTAAGTACCGGTATAATTTCTAAATCATTGTCAAGGGCAAGATATAAGTTAGAAATAGTTTGTGCTTGTATGCTTTGTGCAGCATCTACAATAAGTAAAGCACCTTCACAAGCAGCAATAGAACGAGAAACTTCATAGGAAAAATCCACGTGACCAGGAGTGTCAATCAAGTTAAGCACATAGGATTGTCCTTCGTGTTCATATTCCATTTGTATGGCATGTGACTTAATTGTGATCCCACGTTCACGCTCCAAATCCATGTTATCAAGCAACTGATCTTGCTTTTGACGTTCGGTAACAGCACCAGTAAAATCAAGCAGTCTATCTGCCAAGGTGCTTTTTCCATGGTCAATGTGAGCAATGATGCAAAAATTTCTAATGTGTTTCATACAGCTCCTTCTTTCTTAGCCATGCAAATATACAGGTTTGTGGGGAGGCTTTTTTGCTTATTTTTGTAAAAAATCAGCCTTGTGGTAAAAATTGGCAACATTGAGCTAAATGACTTCCCTTTATTATTGGCACCTATGGAGGATGTCAGCGACCCCCCTTTCAGAGCATTGTGTAAGGAAAATGGCGCAGACGTTGTCTATACGGAGTTTATTTCGAGTGAAGGATTAATTCGAGACGCTGCAAAAAGTGTCCAAAAATTAGACATTTACGAAAAAGAACGTCCTGTTGGAATTCAAATTTTTGGTGCCGATATGGAATCAATGCTTCGTTCGGTCGAAATTGTAGAAGCCTCAAAACCAGATATCATCGACATTAATTTTGGATGTCCTGTCAAAAAAGTGGTTTGTAAAGGAGCAGGTGCTGGAATTTTAAAAGATATTCCATTGATGGTCAAGCTGACTGAAGCTATGGTTAAGCATACCTCATTGCCAATTACAGTAAAAACACGTTTAGGCTGGGATCATGATTCAATTCGAATTGTTGAAGTGGCAGAACGACTCCAAGATGTGGGTTGTGCAGCAATTTCAATTCACGGAAGAACCCGCGCTCAAATGTATAAAGGAGATGCAGATTGGCGACCCATTGCAGCCGTTAAAAACAACCCAAGAATGCATATTCCTGTCTTTGGAAATGGAGATGTAAATACTCCAGAAAGAGCCGTGAAAATGCGCGATGAATTTGGACTTGATGGCGCTATGATTGGAAGAGCAAGTATTGGAAACCCTTGGTTTTTCAATGAAGTAAAACACTTTTTCAACACAGGTGAAAAAATGGAATCACCAAGCATTTCCCAACGGGTTGATGCCGCACGTAGACACCTCGAAATGGCAATCGCTTGGAAAGGTGAAACGTTAGGAGTACTCGAAACCAGACGTCATTATACGAATTACTTTAAGGGAATTCCACATTTTAAAGAGTATCGCACCCGTATGGTTACTTCCAATGATTCGGCAGACGTATTTGCTGCCTTAGATGAGGTTGAAAAGGAATGGGGTGACTTAGTGATTGCTTAAACCTTAACTTTTTTATCCATGTTTCGCGTTGCCCAAAAAGAGGCAATCCCTCCTAGTACAAAAAGGGTAAAGAGGACAACAAAAAAGTTTGCTGAAGTGAATGTTACAGGATATGCCAACGAAGTTCCAGGAACAGATATGAAAGGAAAATACTGCTGAATAAGAACTAAAACAGCTCCTAAAATTACCCCTAAAAGACCTCCAACCCAACTTAATAAGCCCCCTAAGTAAAAGAAAATGAGTTGTATCTCTTTGGGAGAAAGTCCCATTGTATAGAGAATTTTAAGCTGAGGTTTTTTGTCAAGAAACATCATTACCAAAGATCCAACAACATTGAATAATGCGATGATGATTACTAATGTAAATATCAAATATACTGCTGCGTTTTCTGTATTGAGCATTTTGTATAATGCGGCATTAAGTGCAACACGGTTTTTAACTGTAATGGGCTGTGAAAAAATTGGAGAAAGTTGCGCTTCCAATTCTTCAGAAGTGACAGAGGGAGCTGCTTTTATTTCAAGCGATGAATATTCGTTTTCTGCGCGTTGAAGAAATCGTTGTGCAAAGGATAGGGAGGAAAAAAGATAGGATTGATTGTTTTCTGCGCTAGCTAAAAAAATTCCAGAAACCAATGCAGTTTCATTGACAAAAGGACCTTGTCCCAATAGTCCGCTATTGATTCGTCGAGGAGTTGAAAGGGTTAAAAAATCTGAAAAGTCATATACACCCAAACTAAGTCGTGTGGCAATTCCTGCACCAATTACAACATCATCCATATCATTTTCAATCCAATTTCCACGAATCATTAGTGAGTCTACCTCAACAACTTGTCTGTAAGTTGACCCTACTCCTTTGAGGTAGGCAACATGATCTTTGTCTCGAAATTGCAAAAAGACTTTCTCTTCTAAAATTGGTGCAGCTGCAACAATAGCAGGAAGGTCTTCAATCTTGTTAAGCTGAAGAGAATCTATGTGCAGTATTTTTCCACGAACTGCCTCTACCCTAAAATCGGGATCAAACGCATTGGAAAAAGAAAGTCCAAAATCCTTTAGACCGCTAAAAGCACTCAATACAATAAACAAAGAAGCAGTAGCCACAAGGACAACACCAAGGGAAATGAGATTAATAAGGTTGATTATGTTTTGTTGACTTTTTGTAAAAAAGTAACGAAGTGCAATGTAAAAAGGGGTATGCACAGTTTATTTTTTTTTGCGATTAAGCAGTTTAGAACGATCTAAAATCGGATTTTCAGGAGATGCTAAAGCAGCGTCAATCTGCTCAATATAATCGAGAGAATCATCCATAAAAAAGGAGAGTTCAGGAATTCTGCGCAAATCATTTTTTAGAATTTGAGCCAAATCATGCTTGACCTGAAATGCATTGGATTGAATACCTTCTAGCCATTTTTTAGCATCCTTGGAGGGAAAAAGACTGAGGTATACTTTTGCAACAGACAAGTCAACAGTAACTTGAACTTTTGTTACTGAAACAATTAAATTTCCTACACCTTCTTTGCGAATAGCTCCCTGTAGGAGTTGTGCAATTTCTTGTTGAAGTAAGGCTGCTATTTTTTTTTGCCGAGGACTTTCCATAACGTGTATATGTGGTAAAATTACGGATATTTATTGGACTCCAAGTGCGATTACTCTCGTTCCCATTTATAATCTCCATTTAGACGAAAAGTACCTAGGTGTTTTTTGTCCCATGCATCGGGAGAAATCAACGATAAAAACTGCTCCCCGCCTTTTCCTTCATACAAATGATATCGCTCTCCAACAATAGGTTCAAATTTAAATTTTGCAGAATACACCTGTTGGGTATCTGAGGCAAGATTGACAAATGCTTTGATTTTTGATTGTAAATCTTCGAGTTCTGCCTGGAACTGTTTACTGACTTTATCAACACCTTTTTTTTTGAAAGCATCCACATTGGGTACGTGAATTACAGGGCTGCTGTTACTGGTAGCATAGGGAAGAAGCTTTGCGATATACGACTGACTTTCTTCATCCCAAGCAACCCCATCGGGTTTTTTGGACGATTTCATTTTTTTAGCTTTTTTACAAAAGTAAGGACTTCCAGAAAAATAAAGATTTTCTGGTCACTAAAATTGAAAAAGGAGATTGTTGTTGGGTGCCTTACTTCTTGTTCTTGATTTCACGAATTGCATTGTATCCAAGAACAACAAGCACAAACAATACCCCGTAAACCAACATGTTTGCAAAGAAATATCCCATACATCTAATGTACAAAAAATTAGAATTCAAAGGAACTAGATTTCTCCATTTAGAATTCCTTTAGAAAATAAAATTTAAGACGTAATATTGTGTTATAAAACACATTTTATGGTTATTGTCTTTTCTTTTGTTGCCATTACACTAGCAATGTTTGTTATTTGGCGATCAAGCGATGGATTTGAAGTAGCATCTGCTTATTTGGGAAGAAACTTAACCGAAGGGGTGCGAGGAGCGACAATTAATGCAATTGGAAGCTCTATGCCCGAATTGTTTACCACCCTCTTTAGTTTGATTTTACTTGGTGAAGCAGATAATTTTGCTTTTGGAATTGGAACCGCTTCAGGAAGTGCAATTTTTAATGGTATGATTATCCCGGCAGTTGTAATATTAGCTGTCTTTGCTGTGGGAATTACAACCAAAGTGGAGGTTTCTAAAAAGGTTATTTTACGCGATGGAATCGGTCTAATCATTGCCGAAATTATACTTATTTATATGGTCTCTGGAAACAATCTAGGATGGATACACGGACTAATTCTTATGTTACTTTATGTCGCCTATATCCTGTATATGTTTGGAACAATGAAGCCAGGAGCGAATTCCATTCCACAGGATAATAAATTGGATTTTGATGAGAAAAAGACCACTCAACCTCCTGTCTATGTGGCATTATTAAATCTTGATTTTGAGCAGGTTTTTGTACGAAAATCAATCAATACAATTAATGCATGGGCATTGCTTATTTTTTCCATGCTTATCATCGGAGGGGCATGTATTTTACTGATTCACTCTTGTGAATTATTGGCAGGAGAATTGGGCATAGCGCCTTATTTTATTGCCGTTGTACTTGCTGCTGCAGCAACCTCAGTCCCAGACACCATCTTGTCTTATCGCGATGCTGTGGCTGGGAAATATGACGATGCTGTCGCGAACGCTTTAGGGTCTAATATCTTTGATATTTGTTTTGCTTTGGGATTTCCCCTTTTTGTTTTTACCCTCTTTAATGGTCCGATATCAATGGCACCAGAAACTCTTGCAAATGTTGCAGAATTACAAATTAGCTTACTTATATTGACCGTATTGGCGTTCGTTATTTATTATTTCAACAGAGGATTAACAAAAATTCATGCCTACCTTTTACTCGGATTGTATCTGATTTTTATTGCTTTTATTTTGTCTAAAGCATACGCGTTAGCATGGGCAATTGAAGTCGGTCAACTATTGTCTTCAATCTTTCATTACGGAGTTTAGTGAGGGAGTTTGTTTTTTAATGCCCCATAACAAAAAGTACCGAAAGTAGCCGAAACAATAACCACCAAAATAGGAAAAAATCCTGCTCCTAAAAGAGTAAACATTGGTCCTGGACATGCTCCAGCAATAGCCCAGCCAAAACCAAAAAATAAACCTCCATACAAATAGCGTTTCCACCCTCCGTCTTTATCTGAAATTACAATAGCTTCTCCATCTAAGATAGATTTAGCATTGTATTTTTTGAGTAAAAAAGTGGCAATTGATCCACAAAAAAGAGCGGAACCAATAATACCATACATATGAAAAGAATCAAACTGAAACATTTCGTAAATACGAAACCAAGAGGAAGCCTCTGACTTGTACATGATGACTCCAAAGAGAATACCGATAAGAAAATATATAACTGTTCGCATTAGAATAAAATTGGAAGAATGAAATGATTAATAATAAGTCCACCTGCAAAAAATCCAATTACCGCAATAAGTGAAGGAAGTTGAAAGTTAGATAATCCAGAGATAGCGTGTCCAGAAGTACAACCACCCGCATATCTTGCACCAAAACCAACAAAAAAACCTCCAACAATCAGAAGAGCAAGAGATTTTGGAGCGCTTAGCGCGTCAGATCCAAAAAGAAAATCAGGCATATAACTGGATCCTGCATCCTGTATTCCAAAAGAATTCAGTTTTTCAATGGTTACAGCGCTAATTGCCACGGCATCTGTATTACTTAAAAAAGAAGCTGCTAAAAATCCACCGACAACAGTCCCAGCAGCGACAACTAAATTCCATCGCTGTGCTTTCCAGTCAAAGTCAAAGAAAGACACATTTTTCCCTGCACCAGCAGCAGCACAAAAGGTGCGTAAATTGGAGGACATCCCAAAAGATTTTCCTGTCCAAAGCAATAAAAACATGACGAATGCAATCATAGGGCCACTAAAATACCAGGGCCAAGGCTGTACTAAAAAATCAATCATAAATTGTAGTTTTAATGGGCAAAACTGCCCAATTATGTGTAAAACTTTTTTGTTTTAAAATAAAGTTTGCGAAATTTATTCTTAGGCAAAAGTAAAAAACAGAAAGGGATTCTCCTTAGAAATAGGGTATTTAAATATGAATACTCTTGTTTTTTGCTAACCATTTTTCTTGTACTGATTTAAAATATGTAGTAATATTGCAAGCGCGATAGCGAGGTCCTATAGCTCAGTTGGTTAGAGTAGCTGACTCATAATCAGTTGGTCCCTGGTTCGAGCCCAGGTGGGACCACCCAAGAGAAACCCTAATTGCTTATTAAACAAGTAGTTGGGGTTTTCTTTTTCATCAAAACCACCTATGGGGTACTATATAGGGTACCATATATCAGGTTTTTTTGTACATTAGAGAATGTTAATTGACTGATTGATGGGACTTTATTACAGATTAGACTTTAAAAACAACAAGAATCATTTGAATCAAAAGGATTCTGCACCTGTTATTATTGACTATTATTACAAGGGTATGAGAACAAAGGTAAGTACCGGTGTTGTTTGTCAAATAAAAGACTGGGATGATAATTGGAGGAAGAAAACATCTAAAGACCCAATAAAATCCTCAGATAAAGATTATCGAGATAAAAATTTACTGATTAAGAATAAACTTGATGAAATCAATGGAATAGTACTTACCATCAAAAAACAAGATAAAGATCCCCTTGTAGAGTTAGTTAGAAGTTATTTAAGAAAGGATAAACGAATCAAGGAGGTTATTAGTAGAAAAGAGATTCACTTTCTTCCGATGATTACAGAATATGAAAAGTGGATAAACTCAACCTCTTACAACAACAGAACCTCAACTAAAAGAAGCACGAACACAAGTATTAAACAGGTTAGAGAATATGCTTCTGAATATCAAACGAAAAACAACATACTTTTATTTCCAGAAGACCTGGATAGTGATTGGGTATATGGTTTTTGTAGATGGAGCTATGATAGAAAAGGATTAAGACCCTCAACTATTAGAAAAAGAATGAAAGCTCTTACAAGATTTTCAAATTGGAGTAATGAGAAATATGGAACCAACTTTAGTATAAGGAAACCAGATGGTATTGTACTTAGTGATGGTGGAGGGGAAGTAATCTTTTTTAAAAGAGATGAGGTCCTCAAACTATACAATTATGATAAATACTCTATTCAAAACCCAAATCATACAGAAGTACTTCAAAAGGAGAGGAGATTAACATATATTGATGATTCTTGGATTGATTCTGAAAATAAAAGATGGTCTTCAACTTACACATCTTTCGAAGTGTATAAAGACATGTTGATTTTTCTCTGTAACGTAGGGTGTAGGTTTGGAGATATGGTTAAAATGAAGATAGGAGATTTTGATTATGATACAGAAGAAATCAACGATAAAAGATTAGGGTATTTTTCATTTTTCATGGAAAAGATAAAAATCCAAAAGGAACCAGTTCGAGTTAGGATAAACAGAATGACTTTTGAGATATGGAAGAAGTACTCCAAGAATAAAAACGCACATAACTACCTTTTCCCAAGGACAAAGTTTGGAAATGCAATCTCCAATCAGAAATACAACAGTTACATAAAAGAAATCTGTAAGCATATTGGTCTTGATAGAGGCGTAAGAGTTAGGGATTGGGACTTAAATGGTAAAGAAGAGAATACAAGTTTTATCCCACTGTATTCAATTGTATCCTCACATATTGGAAGAAGAACATTCATTAGAGAACACATAGAATTAGGAACACCCATCAGAAGTATTATGAAGATGACAGGTCATACCACTCAAAAGGTTTTTGATGGGTATTACAATGTTTTGGATAAGGATATTATGAAAGTTAATGATGGATTATTCAATCAAGAACTTGACCAGAAAAAGGAAAAGAAATCTAAATCAATTACTTCAGAAACAGAGGAACAATTAAAAACATTGTTGAGGTTAAAGGAAATGGGAACACTTCCAGAAGATATTTGGAAAGAGAAAGTAAAACAGTTGATTTCCTGATTACTTGCATACCACAAAATTCTTCGCTACCTTCACCCTATGAAGGTTAAAGTATCCACTTTAAAACATCACCCAAAGAACAAGGAAATTTATACTCTATCCTCTATTCAAGAACTGATGGAAAGTATTTCTGAAGTTGGATTATTACAACCTTTGATAATTGATTCTCGTAATCAAGTAATCAGTGGAAATAGAAGATTTGAATCCATTAAACGATTGGGATGGGAAGAGGTAGAGG
>JAUROD010000040.1 GCA_030835845.1 Flavobacteriaceae bacterium | reverse complement strand
CCAATAGAGGATTAGGCTTCGCTTCTTTCTTTTTGTTTTTAGACTCAATCAAAAAAAAATTCACTTTTCTTGGTATTGTTATTCATCCATTAAAAACTACCAAAAGAAAGCATATAAGCCAGCTGTGATAATCATCAGTGCAAATGCACCTATATTGAATGTTGCAGAGGTATTGAAAATACCTTCAGTAAGTTCAATTCCTTTGTCGTCATTTTTTTCTTTGTTTTCACGAATACTTACAATCGCAATAACTGCCATTGAAAGTAATGCTGTTAGCCCCATTTGATCTAGGAAAGGAAGTGTAGGGAAGAAGTCTTGTAATACAGAACCGTCCATCCAGCCTTTTGGACCAACCTTGAAGAATAAAGCAATTGGAATAGAGAACAAAGCACCGTAAATAGCTCCTTTATTTGAGGTCTTTTTCCAGAATAGTCCCAGAATAAACACTGCTAGTATACCAGGACTTACTATACCAGTGTACTCTTGAATAAATTGGAAAGCTTGGTCAATTCCTCCTAAAAGAGGAGCCATTATTGTAGCAATAACCAAAGCGAAAAAAGCAGAAACTCGACCAACGTTTACTGTTTGAGATTCAGTTGCATTTGGATTAAAACGTTGTTTGTAAATATCCATTGTAAAAATAGTTGCTGTTGAATTCAGCATGGAAGCTAAAGATGAAACAATTGCAGCTGCCAGTGCGGCAATAGCAATTCCTTTTAACCCTGTTGGTAAAAACTGCATCAACCATGGGTATGCTTTGTCAGCAGTTCCTGAAGTTGGAATATTTGATGTTCCAGCTTCTCCAAGAGAAGCAAGCAAATTAGGATCATTTACGATGACATAAGCTGCAATTCCAGGAATTACCACAATGAGAGGAATAATCATTTTTAGACCTGCAGCAAAAAGGATTCCTTTTTGTGATTCTTCAAGTGATTTAGCAGCAAGTGTTCGTTGAATGATATACTGATTAAATCCCCAATAATAAACATTGGCAATCCACATCCCACCAATCAAAACACCGATACCAGGAAGGTTCATGTATTCAGGATTACTTTTATTAAGAATCATGTCAAACTTTTCAGGAACGGCATTGTAAATAGTTGTCAAACCATCTAGAAAGCCTCCTCCAGACGAAACCGTGTTTAATGCCAGATAAGTGGTTACTAAACCACCTAACACCAAAACAACTACTTGAATGATATCAGTCCAAGCAACAGCAGATAGACCACCATAAAGTGAATAAGCTGCTGCAAAAGCAGCTAAGCCTAGAATACCAGCAAGCATATCTATTCCAAGTATTGTTTGTAAAGCCAATCCACCTAGATAGAGAACAGAAGCTAGATTAACAAAAACATATAAGCCAATCCAAAAAATTGCTAGAATTGTTTTTAGTTGTGAGGAAAATCTCTTCTCAACAAATTCAGGAATTGTATAAATTTTCTTTTCGATAAATATGGGTAGAAAAAATTTACCCACAAGGATAAGTGTTAAAGCAGCCATCCATTCATAGGTAGCAATTGCTAACCCAACGGCAAATCCAGATCCAGACATTCCAATAAATTGTTCTGCTGAAATATTAGCCGCTATTAATGACGCTCCAATGGCCCACCAAGGAAGTGATTTACTTGCCAAAAAATAATCTTCAGCACTTTTAGTTTCTCCTTTTTTTGTTCGAGAAACCCATAATCCAACACCTAAAATAACAAAGGCATAAAGACCAAATACGATGTAGTCTAAAGTTTCAAAGCTTGTGTTCATAAAGTTTAATCAAAGGTTTATAATAAGATGATTTTGACTTTAATGATAATAATGTAATAAAGCAAATTCAAATTTGGTTTCTACTGCAAAATAGAAAAAATTTAATTAAGACTAGAAAACTTCGGCAAGGATGTTTTTGGCTAATTCAATTTCGTCTCTATGGACAAAAACTTGTTGGAGCATCGGGGTAGGTGTGCCAAAACCAGCAAGACGAGCAGATTCACTGTTATCCTTTACTATAGCTTGAATATTTTTATTTTCTAGCGCACTACGAAGTGCGAGTATGTCAATTGATGAACCAGTGTAGAGAAGAATAAAATCGTTGGGCATAATCGGTAATGATGATTGTTAAGATTTATTGTATTTACTATTCCAAATAGCAGGATTAAAGTTTTTTCCAAGTGCAAAACCACAAAAAAGAACAACAGAAGCAATGGCTTTAAACATAAAAAAATAAATCATCCAAAAGGTTGACCAAGAGTTTGTTTTACTAAAGATTGCAATAGGTGTTAACGCTGTTAATACTAGGCTAATACACAGTAATGTAACGATTAAATTCCAAATATTTTTAAATGGCCACACTAATGCTTTGCGAAAAGGATGAAGATCATCACCCCATTGATGAATCAAATAGAAATAATTATTTCCAAGAGGAACAAATAAAAGGGGATCATCTGTGTTTTTCAAACGAAATAGTTTTGAAGGAGCCATGACCTTGTATCCGCTCAGTTTAGTGTTGTGTTCACGTTCTAAGGCAGTAATTTTTTCAAACGCTTCTTTAGGTAAAACATTTTTAAAATATTTTAAATCTAAGAAACGCAATCTAAAGTCAATACATGTCGATTTTATACTTTCAATATGAAATATCCGTTCGGTTTCTAACGCCTCAAAATCGAATGTATTGACAGAAGAGGGAGGGGCAATTAATTCATTTATTGCATGAACAATATCAATACCCTGTTGCTCTTGAGCAGAAGTTAATTTTTCAGAAATATTAGTTGGTGGAAAAAAATTCATCATCATCATCGTTCACATTAACAATGTAAATTTACGTATTCTTCCCTTAAAATCAATTAGTTCAATTGATTTTTTATTTACTCAGGTTATCTGAGTGTTGCTTGAAAATCTTTTTCAAAAGCAGATTGCAATTGTTTCATAACCTTGTCGATATGCTTATCTGTAAGTGTTTTATTCTGATCAGAGAAATGAAAACTTAGTCCATAGGATTTTTTACCAGCAGGTAGGTTTTTTCCTTGATATACATCAAAAAGACTTACTTCATTAAGTATAGATCGATCTACTTTCATGGCAGTTTTTTTCAAATCCCCAAAACTAACTGACTCATCAATTAGTAATGCAAAATCTCTTCTGGAGGATGGGAATTTTGGAATAGGATGTACTTTCACCTCTTTGGAAAAGGCAATTTTGAACAATAAATCATAGTCAATTTCGGCAAAAACAACCTCTTGATCAATTGAAAAGAAATTTAGAATTTTGGGATTTACCGTTCCAAATCGAACTAAATTTTTCTTTTGAATTTGATAATCAAGACCCTCACTAAAATAATCTGCTGTTGTATTTTCTTGTCGAATACCCTTAATGCCTAACTGAGAAATAAGAGAATCAATCGTTCCTTTAATCATGAAAAAGTCATTGGGCTTTTGAATGCTATTCCACATTTCTTTTTCTGATTTACCTACCAAACTTAGTGCAAAAACTTTTTCTTCAACTTGTGACTCTTCGGCTTGATGATATGTTTTTCCAAACTCATAAATCTTAATATCACGTTGTTGTCGATTTTGATTAAAAGCAACTACCTCAAGATGGGAAAACAATAGTGATGATCGCATTTCAGAAAGTTCTTGACCAAGAGGGTTAAGTAATTTAACTTTCTTTTTTGAAGATAGCTGATCAGATAGTTCAGCATAAGCTGGTGAGGTAATTGAGTTATTGATAACCTCGTTGAATCCCATTCCTACAAAATGCTTAGAGATGGTTTGTTCAAGTTTTAATGGTGTTTTAAGATTAAAATCTGGATAGAATGTTTGCATTCTGTTGACAGTTCCAATTGAGTTGTATCCGTAAATCCTTAAAATCTCCTCTATAACATCGGCTTCACGGGTAACATCCACTCGATAACGAGGGATATTCATTGAAAAACCGCTTTCGGTTACACTGGTAACCTCAATTTCAAGTGCATTAAGGATATTAATCAATGTGTCTTTTGGAATTTCTTGACCGAGCGTCTTGCTTATTAAGTCAAATTTTAAAAATAAAGCTGCCTTT
>JAUROD010000039.1 GCA_030835845.1 Flavobacteriaceae bacterium | reverse complement strand
CAGATATCGTTTTAATCGATGCACCTTGCAGTGGGTTGGGAACGCTCAAAAGAAACCCTGAAATTAAATGGAAATTAAATCAAGAAACTCTCAACAATTATATTAAAACACAGAGAGAATTACTTCTGAAAGGAGCTGAAGTAGTCAAAGATGGGGGCGTATTGGTTTACGCTACTTGTTCTATAATATCTCTCGAAAATCAAGATCAGATTGAGTGGTTTTTAAATCAAAAATCAGGTAAAAAATATTCTCTAGAAGCTAAAGAACAAATTTTTGCACATCAAAGCAAGTTCGATGGATTTTTTATGGCAAGGATGAAAAAACAAGAAATTACTAAGTAAAAAGTTCTTAAAACTTAACTTCAATCATCTGTGAATAACTCATGAACAAATTGCAAGTAATCAATACTCATTTCCAAGGATAATCTTGAGGAAAGCCTTAAATTTGCTTTTTAAAATACCTCTTTATGATTCAGTTTTTTGGCGATGCAAAAATGAAGGTTTTTGTCGTTGATTCCTTCGAAGCTATAACCCCACAAGATCTCGAAAAACTACACTGGCTTTTTGGCAATGTGAACCAACTAAATACCTCTGAGGTTAAAGGTGTTTTTTATGGTCCTCGCGCAACCATGGTGACTCCTTGGAGTACAAATGCTGTCGAAATAACTCAAAACATGGGAATTAAAGGTATTCTTAGAATCGAAGAATACATCCACGAAGATTATATCAAAGAAGTTGATCCAATGTTAGTTGTTCAAGTTGAAGGACTAACTCAATCTATTTTTAAAGTTGCAATTGAAGCTGAAAAAGTTCGTGAAATTGACGATATTTCTGCTTATAATCAACAAGAAGGATTAGCACTTAATCAAGAAGAAATTGATTACCTCAACTCACTATCCAAGCAACTTAATCGGCATTTAACTGACTCTGAAGTTTTTGGGTTTTCGCAAGTAAACTCAGAACATTGCAGACACAAGATTTTTAACGGTGAATTTGTAATTGATGGGGAAACTAAACCAAAAAGTCTTTTTAAACTAATTAAGGAAACTTCCAAAACAAACCCAAATCATATTGTTTCTGCATACAAGGATAATGTTGCTTTCATAGAGGGTCCTGAAATTGAACAATTTGCTCCTGAAAGAGGAGATATTCCTAGTAACTTTAGAAAAGAAAAAACTAATAGTGTTATTTCTATTAAGGCTGAAACCCATAATTTTCCTACCACAGTAGAGCCCTTTAATGGAGCTGCAACTGGTTCGGGAGGAGAAATTCGTGATCGTCTAGCTGGAGGGCAAGGCTCTTTACCTCTTGCTGGAACAGCAGTTTATATGACACCCTATTCACGTGTCAACGACAAAGCTTCGGTGAATGATTTTTTTCCTGCACGTAAATGGTTATATCAAACACCTCTTGATATATTAATAAAAGCATCCAATGGAGCTTCAGATTTTGGAAATAAATTTGGACAACCCCTTATTGCAGGATCTGTTTTGACTTTCGAGTATCAAAAAAATGATCAACGTCTTGGATTTGATAAAGTGATTATGCTTGCTGGAGGAATCGGTTTTGGAAAAGCTGAACAGGCACAAAAACTACATCCAAAAAAGGGAGATAAAATAATTATTTTAGGAGGAGACAATTACCGAATAGGTATGGGTGGTGCCGCAGTATCATCTGCTGACACAGGAGCTTTTGGTAGCGCAATTGAACTTAATGCAGTTCAACGTTCTAATCCAGAAATGCAAAAAAGAGTTGCTAATGCAATTCGTGCACTTGTGGAAAGTAATCACAACCCAATCGTTTCAATTCACGATCACGGCGCAGGAGGACATCTTAATTGTTTATCTGAATTAGTTGAAGATACTGGAGGTGAAATCATGATTGACAAACTACCTCTTGGAGACCCTACTCTATCTGCAAAAGAAATCATAGGAAATGAGTCACAAGAACGTATGGGTTTAATTCTCTCTCCTAAAGATGCCGATCAACTCGAAATAATTGCTGCTCGAGAACGTGCTCCATTTTATGTTGTTGGTGAAGTAACTGAAGATCACCACTTTTCTTTTAAGTCAGAAAAAACAAAGGAAATACCAATTGATTTAGATCTTTCAGCATTATTTGGAAGTTCACCTAAAACAATAATGCAAGATCAAAAAATAGCAAACACCTTTTCTGAAATTCAGTATAACTCCAGAGATATTGAAGTATACATTGAAGAAGTGCTTCAACTTGAAGCAGTTGCGTGCAAAGATTGGCTTACAAATAAAGTAGATCGTTGTGTTACAGGTCGGGTAGCACAACAACAATGCGTTGGAGAACTTCAAGTCCCCTTAAGCAACTGTGGTGTAATGGCTCTTGACTATCAAGGTAAAAAAGGGATTGCAACATCAATTGGTCATGCCCCTGTTAGCGCACTTATTGATCCAAAAAAAGGAAGTAATAATGCCATCGGAGAAGCACTTACAAACATCGTTTGGGCTCCCCTTAACGGAGGTCTCAAGGCAGTTTCACTATCCGCAAACTGGATGTGGCCATGTAATAATCCTGGCGAAGACGCAAGACTTTACGAAGCTGTAGAAGAGTGTTCTCGCTTTGCCATCGAGTTAGGAATTAATATTCCTACCGGGAAAGATTCTCTATCAATGAAACAAAAATATGCAGAGGGTGACGTACTCGCTCCAGGCACCGTGATTATTTCAGCTGCAGGACAATGTAATGATGTTTGTAAAGTTGTTACTCCAGTAGCAAAAATTGAAGGTGGAGACCTTTATTATATTGATTTTTCTCAAGATGATTTTCATCTTGGCGGATCTTCGTTTGCTCAAACTAGAAATGCAATTGGAAATGAAACTCCTTCTGTTCAAAATACTGCCTTCTTCAAAAAGTCATTTGACTTGTTACAAGAACTCATCGCTGAAGGAAAAATTACTTCAGGACATGATATAGGATCTGGTGGGCTGATAACTAGTTTACTCGAACTCTGTTTTCCATCGCTTAGTGTTGGGCTAGAGCTAAACTTTGACACATTAAATGAAGATGATTTAATCAAGATTTTATTCTCTGAAAAAGTAGCAGTTATTGTTCAATCAAAAGAAAACCTTACCGAGTTATTTACAAAAAATGGGTTGGAGGCTAAATTATTAGGAAAAGTAAGTCAAAAATCGACTCTTGATATCAAGCATAACCAAACGTCATACAGTTATTCCATTGATAGACTCAGAGTGAAATGGATGACAACTTCCTCTGCACTTGAAAAGAAACAAACACGAGAAGACCTTGCCGAAATTCGTGCCATAAATGCTGTTAAGCAGCCTTTAAAGTATGTTTTTCCTTCAAATTTTACTGGTAAAAAACCAGCAACAAAAACCAACAAGATTAAAGCCGCTGTAATTCGGGAAAAGGGAAGTAATTCAGAACGTGAAATGGCATATGCCATGGATTTAAGTGGTTTTGATGTGAGAGATGTCCACATGACCGATCTTATTGAGGGAAGAGAAACGCTTGAAGATATTCAATTCCTAGTTGCTGTAGGTGGTTTTTCAAATTCAGATGTCCTTGGATCTGCTAAAGGATGGGCAGGATCTTTCAAATATAATCCAAAGGCAAATAAAGCCATCACAGAGTTCTTCAGTAGGAAGGACACACTTTCGCTGGGTGTATGTAATGGTTGTCAATTATTTGTTGAATTAGGTCTACTAACCCCTGAAGACGATTTACAACCACGAATGTTACATAATGATTCAGGTAAATTTGAATGCCATTTCTCAGCGGTTACCATTAAAGAAAGTTCAGCCATAATGTTAAAAGGTCTTGAAGGAAGCACCCTAGGTATTTGGTCAGCTCATGGAGAGGGTAAATTTTCCTTCCCAAAAACAGTAGAGCATTATCAAATTCCAGCCACTTTTCAGTACGATAGCTATCCTGGAAATCCCAACGGATCTGATTATAATGCTGCTATGTTAGTGAGCCAAGACGGTCGCCATTTAGTAATGATGCCCCACCTAGAGCGCTCCACTTTTCCTTGGAATTGGGCACATTATCCTAACAAGCAAAAAGATGATGTAAGTCCTTGGGTAATGGCATTTGAAAACGCATATCGATGGTTGGATAAGTAACTTTAACTACTTGCTAATAAATCGTATTCATTCCTAATCTATATCTTTTTGAATAATCCACACTGTTAAAAAGATTTGTCAAACAATTATGCATGAATAATTATTCTTGCATAGTAATTTTTATTATATTTGGTTTTAATAAAAAGAAAATGAAAACAAAAACCATTGAATATGCGTTGCGTTCCACATGGCAATTGATTACCACTATGTATAACGAAAAAGCAATGCGTTATGATGCTACAATGACAATGGCCTTTACTCTATTAAGTATAGAATCCGAGGGGACACCCTCTACAGCACTTGGACCAAAAATGGGAATGGAGAGTACAAGTCTCTCTCGCTTACTCAACACAATGGAGGAACGAGGATATATCAAACGTAAACCGAATCCTGAGGATGGTCGCGGAGTACTTATATTCCTTACTGATCAGGGAAAAGAAAAACGTGAATTATCAAAGAAAACAGTCCTTGAGTTTAACAATGGACTTTTAGAAAGTATTGAAAAAGAGAAAATAGAACACTTTTACGAGGTAATTGATGCAATCAAAAGTCAAGTAGAAAAAAAACAATTAATTCAACATTAATAATAACACACTATGGAAGATTTAAAAACAAGTGATTCGATAAGAGGAGCTGAATTTATCGTTCAAGAGACAGAAGCAAATAAGGTATTTACTCCTGAGGATTTCAGTGAAGAACAGATTATGATGAAAGAATCGGTTCAAGAATTTGTGAATCGAGAAATAATTCCACACCGAGAACGTTTCGAGCAAAAAGACTATGCCTTTACGCATCAAATAATGCAACAAGCTGGTGAACTTGGCTTTTTAGGTGTAGCTGTACCAGAAGAATATAACGGGTTAGGTATGCCATTTACTTCAACCATGCTAGTTTGTGATTATATTTCAGGTGCAAATGGTTCATTTTCAACTGCTTTTGGTGCACACACAGGTATTGGCACAATGCCAATAACGCTATATGGAAATGAAGAACAAAAACAAAAATACGTATCTAAACTTGCAACTGGTGAATGGTTCGGTGCGTATTGTTTGACTGAACCTGGCGCAGGATCTGATGCAAACTCAGGTAAAACAAAAGCTGTATTATCTGATGATGGAAGTCATTATTTAATTACTGGACAAAAGATGTGGATTTCAAATGCAGGTTTTGCCGATGTGTTTATTGTTTTCGCAAGAATAGAAGACGATAAAAACATCACAAGCTTTATAGTTCCAGTAGATCTAGAAAATGGAATAACCCTTGGAGATGAAGAAAACAAGTTGGGAATAAAAGCTTCTTCTACAAGACAAGTGTTTTTTAATGACACGAAAGTACCTGTTGAAAATATGTTAGCTGGTCGTGGTGAAGGATTTAAAATTGCAATGAACGCATTGAATGTTGGAAGAATCAAATTAGCTGCTGCTTGCCTTGAAGGACAACGTCATGTAACTACTTTAGCTGTTCAATATGCAAACGAGCGAATCCAATTCAAAACACCAATTGCCCAGTTTGATGCAATTCAATCAAAGTTAGCAACAATGGCTACTTATTGTTTTGTAACAGAGTCTGCAAGTTATCGAGCAGCATATGATATTGAGCAACGCATTGAACAACTTAAATCTGAAGGAATGACTCATCAAGAGGCTGAACTTAAGGGTGTGGAGGAATTTGCTGTTGAATGTTCGATACTTAAAGTTGCTGGTTCAGAAAATGCACAGAATTGTTCAGACCAAGGTCTACAGATCTTTGGAGGTATGGGATTTTCTGCTGATGCCCCAATGGAAATGGCTTGGAGAGATGCTCGAATTGCTCGGATATACGAGGGAACAAATGAAATCAACCGTATGCTATCGGTTGGTATGATTCTGAAAAAAGCACTTAAAGGGGATATCGACTTTATGACTCCGGCAACAGCTGTTGGTCAGGAAGTTATGGGTGGAAGTATTGACCGAGTGAGTAATTCTGACACTTTATTTTTCCAAGAAAAACAATTGCTAAAAAACATAAAAAAGGTATTTATGATGGTTACAGGTTCGGCAGTTCAAAAATTTGGACCAAACCTTGATTCAGAACAACAAATTTTAATTGCAATTTCAGATATACTTATTGATGCATACATGATTGAGTCAGCTATTTTAAGAGTTGAAAAAAATGTAAATCGATTTGGTGTAGCCTCACAAGAAGAGCAAATTAATATGGTTCAACTTTATCTTTTTGATGCGATAGAACGAGTAAATGCAAAAGCAAAAGAGGCAATTGTTTCGTTCACTGAAAACCCTCAATTAACAGGGATGCTTACTGCTTTAAAACGATATACTCAATATGCGGAATATCCGAATGTTGCTGAATTACGTAAAGTAATTGCAAAGAAAATTATAACTGAAAATTTGTATCCTTTTTAAATTAATTTCATTAATCATTTAGACTGATTTTTTATTACGACTCTCAAAGCTGAATTCTTTGAGAGTTTTTTTATCTTCATTAAATATTTTAAAACTATGAAGACTTTCTTTTGCACAATTTTTACGTTCACTTGTTTGTGTCTAACTACAGCTAGACTACAAGCTCAACAAGCCAATGACTTCTACACAATTATAAAATCGATTTCGGAGAAAAGAATTGAACAGGATATTCGTACACTTGCTGGATTTGGAACACGACATACGCTTAGTGACACACTTTCAGAAACAAGAGGGATAGGAGCAGCAAGAAGGTGGATTTTTAAGAGCTTTCAAACTATCTCAAATGATTGTGGAAATTGTTTGGACGTATCTTATCAAAAAAACTATCAGGAGCCTGATGGAAGGAGAATTGTTAAACCCGTATGGATAAACAACGTAGTTGCTATCCAACGAGGCACAAAATATCCGAATCGATTTATCATAATGAGTGGTGATATAGATTCAAGAATATCAGATCCAACAGATTATACAAATGACTCACCCGGTGCAAATGACAATGCAAGTGGAATGGCAGGAACAATTGAAGCAGCTAGAGTTTTATCTCAATATAAATTTGAAAATAGTATTATCTATACAGGATTAGCTGGTGAAGAACAAGGTCTCTTTGGAGGTGCAGGTCTTGCAAAGTATGCTCAAGAACAAGGATGGGAAATTATCGGAATTATGAATAATGATATGATTGGAAATATTCGGGGTGTTGATGGGGTAATTGACAATCGTACATTTCGTATTTTTTCAGAGCCAACTCCACCTACTGAATCCGAAAACGCAAGGAGAAGTAGACGATTTTATGGTGGTGAAGTGGACGGAATTTCAAGACAACTTGCGCGATATATTCATAAAACAGTACAAACCTATATGCCCGAAATGAATCCTAAAATGATTTATCGATTAGATCGTTTTGGTCGAGGTGGACATCACCGGCCATTTAATGATGTAGGGTTTGCGGGAGTTAGAATTATGGAAGCTCATGAAAATTATACACAACAACATCAAGATCTTAGAACAGAAAATGGAATTGCTTATGGAGATGTGGTAGAAGCGGTTAATTTTGGGTATGCAGCAAAACTTACTGCTGTTAATGCAATTAATTTAGCTGCACTGGCATGGGCTCCTCCTGCAGTAGAAGAACTTGCTATAGGAGGTGTAGTAGAGGCTTCTGCAAAATTTAAGTGGTCTCATACAGAGGACATAGATGTTGCTGGTTATAAAATTTACTGGAGAGATACAACCTCTCCTACATGGGATCACAGTCGATTTGTGGGGAATGTTTCCTCAGCTACATTAGAGGGAATCGTAATTGATAATTTCTTTTTCGGAATAGTTACAGTTGGGAAAAATGGAATAGAAAGTCCAGTAGTTTTTCCAAACAAAGTTTCAAGAAACTAAAAAAGAAAGTCTAAGTGTCTAGAAAATTTTGTGACTTCATCCATTCATCGTTATAAATTTTGCCAATATATCGTGAACCAGAGTCATGTAAAAGCACAACAACCACATCTTTAGGTCCAAAATTTTCTTTAAGTTGAAGTAATCCTTTTATCGCTGCACCACAGGAATTTCCTGCAAAAATTCCCTCTTCTAAAGCCATTTTTCGGGTATAAATAGCTGCATCCTTATCCGTTACTTTCTCAAATTTATCAATTAGTGAAAAGTCTACGTTTTTAGGTAAAATATCTTCACCTATTCCCTCTGTTATGTATGGGTATATTTCGTTTTCATCAAAAATTCCAGTTTCGTGATACTTTTTAAATACGGAACCATAAGTATCGATTCCCCAAATTTTAATTGCTGGATTTTTTTCTTTCAAAAACTTGGCAACACCTGAGATTGTCCCACCTGTTCCAACTCCTACAACAAAGTGGGTAATCTTACCCTCTGTTTGCTCCCATATTTCGGGTCCAGTTTGTTCGTAATGTGCCTGTGTATTTGATGGGTTATCGTATTGATTTACATACCATGCATTTGGTGTTTCTTCTGCAATTCTCCTCGATGTTGAATAATATGAATTCGGATCATCTGGAGCAACATTAGTTGGACAAACTACAACCTCAGCACCAACTGCAAGCAATACATCAAATTTCTCTTTAGATTGTTTATCTGTGGATACACAAATGAGTTTATATCCTTTTACAATTGCAGCAAGAGCTAGTCCCATTCCAGTATTTCCAGAGGTGCCTTCTACGATTGTTCCTCCGGGCTTTAGCCTTCCATCTGATTCTGCATCCTCAATCATTTTTAATGCCATCCTATCCTTGACTGAATTTCCAGGATTAAAACTTTCAATCTTAGCCAAGACTAGTGCCTCTACTTCTTTCGTAATTGAATTTAAACGTACGAGTGGGGTATTTCCAATGGTTTGAAGTATGTTTTCAGCGTATTTCATCAACGTGATTTGTCTGTCAAATTTACGATTTACAAAATCATTTTAAGGAAAATAAGAAACAAATAACTATCGGAAACGCAAAACACGTATTGGATCTATTCGACTTACAAGTGAAGAGGGAATCCAAAGTAAAAGAATACATATACCAAGAACAAACAAATTAAGTAAAGAGAAATATGAAAAAGAAAAATAAATAGGCACTTCATTCACATAATATGTTTCAGGGTCAAGTGTTAACCATCCCCAATAATATTGACTGCCTAGAATAAATAGTGCCACAATATTTCCAATAAGCAATCCTTTTGCAACTATGTAAGAAGCATTCCATAAAAAAACACGTTGAATTTGTTTATTTGATGCTCCTAGCGATTTCAAAACACCAATCATTCTAGAGCGCTCCAATATAAGAACTAAAAGAGCGGTGGACATATTCAAAGTTCCAACCAACACCATGACAATCAAAATAATTAAAACATTAAAATCAAACAAAGCAATCCACTCATATATGGAAGGGAATAATTGACGTACAGATTGAGCGTCAATCTCAGGGGGTAACTGTTGATAAATGTCCTCTACTGCCTTATCCATATCAACCTGAGAATTAAAAAACACCTCATACCCGCCAATTTGAGAGGAAGACCATTGATTGAGATTTTGAAGTTGTCGTATATCTACAAATGCAAAAGATTGATCAAACTCTGGAAAACCAGTTTCAAAAATTCCAAGTAATGTAAAATACCTTATTTTTGGAATCCCATCGGTATTTTTACTTTGAAAATAAGCTGTAATTCTATCTCCAAGTTTCACATTGAGTTTGTTTGTCATTGTTTGGGAAAGGATAATTTCTTTGGATGGTATATCAGAAAAAGTCAATGCACTTCCTGAAATCCAGTAATCTGAAATTTTTTCAAATGAAAAATCACTGTTTATACCCTTTAGGATTCCTCCTTCAAATTCTTCGTTGTTTTTGAGCAAAACCGCTTTGTTTATGAAGGGATGAATAAGTTCAATCTTTTTGGTCGAAAACCATGTCTTTTGATTGATTTGTCTCGAATCAATGGGTCTAATTGAAAGAGAAGAGTTGTTATTTTCAAAAGGAGCAATCCGCATGTCACCACTTAACGCGACCACCTTACGTTTTATTTCTCGCTGTAATCCTAAACTAGTAGCCACTGCGATAAGAATCATCATAATGCCAATAGCAATAGCTGCAATTGCAATTTTTATTATCCGTTTTGAAACCGTAATTTCGTTTGTAGATGATTGTCGCATGCGACGCGCTAAAAAATATTCAAAACTCAAATGATGAAAAGATATCGTTTCTTCAAAATTACATTTTTATTAGCGGTTTTTACATTTCTTCTTCGGTCGTTTGTGGTACATGGTCAGATTCGCCCAGGAGCTCAACAAACTGAGGATTATTTAAAGTTAATTGAAGGAAAAAAAGTTGGTGTAGTAGCGCATGCTGCAAGTCAAATTTATCATTCGAATGGATCAACTCACTTAATTGATTCCTAAATTCATTGGGGGTACAAATTCATACAATTTTTGCTCCTGAACACGGTTTTTTGAGTCAGGAAGAAAATGGAGCATATATTCAAAATTCAATAGACCCAAATACAAATACATTAATCGTTTCTCTTCATGGGAAAGAACGTAAACCTCAACCCGAGTCACTTCAAGAAATTGATCTAATGATTTTTGATTTACAGGATGTAGGTGTTCGATTTTATACATATCTCTCTACCCTTCACTTGGTCATGGAGGCTTGTGCAGAACAAAACATTCCCCTACTCCTACTCGACCGTCCTAATCCAAATGGTCACTATGTGGATGGTCCTGTTATGGAAGATGAATTTAAAGGGTTTTTAGGAAAACACAATATCCCTATTGTCCACGGAATGACACTCGGAGAGTATGCCCAAATGATAAATGGCGAAGGTTGGTTAAATAACGGTCTTAAATGTAATCTAACAATTATCAAAAATAAAAATTATTCGCACCAGAACGAATATAATTTAGTAGTGCGTCCTTCTCCAAATTTACCTAATGCACAAGCTATTAATCTATACCCTAGTTTATGTCTTTTTGAACAAACTCCTATTAGTATTGGAAGGGGAACAGAAATGCAATTTCAAATATTTGGAAGTCCTTATTTTAAGGGAGATTTTCGCTTCACACCTAAACCTAATTTTGGAGCAAAAAATCCAAAACTAAATAATAAGGAGTGTGTTGGTTTTGATTTAAGAGAACACCCCAGAATTAGTAAAATTGAACTCAAATGGTTAATTGATGCCTATCAAAGATATCCGAACAAAGGAGAATTTTTTTCAGCATATTTTGTTAACCTTTCAGGAACAAAATCATTGGAAAAACAAATACAAAACAACTTAACAGAGGAAGAAATTCGAGCAAGTTGGGAACCAGAATTAAAAAAGTTTAAGACAATTAGGGGAAAATACTTGATTTACGAGGATTAACCAATCTGTTTTTTCATTTTTTCAACGATATCATAGGCTGCAGGACATATTGCCACATTTTTTTGGGTATGGCTTGCTATCTGATATATTTTTTTTCGGTCTGTATGAGGAAATTCTCTACAGGCTTTTGGTCGAACGTCATAAATGGAACATGCATTATCTTCCCCTAAAAAACGACAAGGTAATTGTTGCAAAACCCAATCATTATCTTCATCAATACGCAAATAATCTTGTTCAAATTGATCAGGTTTAATCCTCAGATATTTGGATATTCTATCGATATCTTTTCGTTCAAATAATGGTCCAGTTGTCTTACAACAATTTGCACAATCTAGACAATTGGTCTGATCAAAAACTTGATTGTGAATCTCAAGTACTTTTTGGTCTAAATCCTTAAGGTTGCGTTTTTTGAGTTTTTGAAAAAACTTTTTTGTTTCGCTTGACGTATCTTTGGCTAGTTGCGGAAGTTGTTCCAGTCTTTCGCGCATAATTTATTTTTAAACAAAACTACATCAATTTGAACGATCTATTTGGGAACGCTCTATTGGATTATCACAAAGCAGCTGCTAATCAGAAACTAATTACTTGGACCAATCTAACTGATGAAGACCCTGTTCCCTTATCCTATTTTTTTAGAACCTTCGAAAAAATGCCTGAAATTGAAAAAAAAGCATTGGAACTCTGTGAGGGTAAAATTCTTGACATTGGGTGTGGAAGTGGAACTCACAGTTTATTTCTTCAAGAACAAAAAAAACTTGATGTTACAGCAATCGATATTTCACCAGGTGCAGTAGAAGTATCTAAGAACAGAGGAGTTTTAAAAACACATTGTATAAGTATTGATGATTTTGACATTGGGAAATACAACACTATTCTACTTTTAATGAATGGATTAGGTGTTGCGAAAACGCTTAAAGGTGTACTTCCTTTACTCCAAAAACTTGATACCTTATTGGAAAAAGAAGGGCAAATTTTAGTTGATTCTTCTGATTTAATCTATTTGTTTGATGAAGAGGAGCAAGAAATATGGAAAGCAGATGAAACCTATTACGGAGAACTTGATTTTGGTATTGGATATGATGAAAAGGAAGAGGTATTTCCTTGGCTCTACTTGGACTTTGAAAACCTAAATGAAATCGTTACAAGTATTGGATTGAAATGCGAAAAGGTTATTGATGGACCAAATTATGACTACCTAGCACGTATTTTTCGTTAGGGTATTCTGAGGTATTTATGGGTTTGTAATGAAACTTTCCACTTGGGGTTTTGAAGAACAAAATCGACCATTAAGGGCATCATTTCATCTCGTTTACTCCATTCTGGCTGTAAATAAAGTACACAATTTGAGGACACTTTTTTTGCTTGTTCTTCAGCAAAATCAAAATCATTTTTATTGTACACGATAACCTTTAATTCGTCGGCTCTTGAAAAAGATTCCCTTAAAGGTAATTTATTTTTTTTGGGAGACAAACAAAACCAATCCCAATGTCCAGTAATTTGATATGCCCCTGAGGTTTCAATATGAATTTTCATTCCTTTTTCTTTGAGCGCAGTTGTAAGCGGCTCCATGTTCCACATCAAAGGTTCACCTCCGGTAATTACAATAGTATCTGAAAACTTGGCAGCCTCATTGACAATAGTCTCTATATCCGTTGGAGGATGCTTTTCAGCATCCCAACTCTCTTTCACATCACACCAATGACAACCTACGTCACAACCTCCTATACGAATAAAATAAGCAGCACTTCCCTTGTAAAAGCCCTCGCCTTGAAGTGTATAAAAGGCTTCCATAAGTGGTAAAGAAGTTCCTAATTCGACATTTGTTTTTATCATTTTAATCTCGGAAAGTGCAAAGATACATCTTTATAATCCGCATCACCTAAAATTATGTACCTTTGGGTATGACAATAATAAATCCATTTCACCTAGCTATTCCAGTAAGTGAACTCACTACTGCGAAGGTGTTTTATGAAAATGTTTTAGGTTGTATGCCTGGAAGAAGTACCGATCAATGGGCAGACTATAGTCTATTTGGTCATCAACTTGTATTACACGAAGATACCGCATATAAAGGTCATAAACATTTTAATGAAGTAGATGGTAAATCTGTGCCTATACCGCATTTTGGGGTACTGTTGGACTGGGAAGTATTCCAACAGTTTAGTCAACGATTAATCGACAAAAAAATTGAATTCCAAATTGAACCATACCTTCGTTTTGAAGGTCTGCCTGGAGAACAGCTAACGATGTTCTTTTACGATCCATCGGGGAATGCGTTAGAATTCAAGAGTTTTAAACATATCGATCAATTGTTCGCTACCTAAAATTATGAATACAATACGTACTACTTTCAATACTTTATTTGCAAATGTTTTTGCACACGAAGTCCAAAAAAAATTAGAAAACTTAATTTTACTTCTTGCTGGGGTTGGGTTCTTTGCTCACCTTACACTTATCGCTCTTAAATCGCAAGGAATTATTTTTTTTGAAGCATCGAATCAAGAGCTTTTAAATGATCCTATTTCGGCTATATACACCCCTTTTTCATTAATCTTAGTATACGAAGTCTATCTGCTTTTATTCTATCTTCCACGTTCTTTCACCTCATGTATTTCTAAGCAATTTGAAATAATTTCATTAATTGTAATTCGAAAAATTTTTAAAGATATTCCCCAAATGGATTTGATTGGGAATTGGTTTAATAGTCAGCATAACCTTGAACTAGTAGTTGATTTGTTAGGCTTTTTAATTCTTTTTCTACTGATCTATTTATTTAATAAAAGTAAACAGCGTCTACACAATAACTCAAAAGAGGATCCTGAATTATTACGTTTTATTTCTTCTAAGAAAATAGTGAGTGTAACCATGTTTTTCTTCTTGGGAATTATGGCTATTTTAAATTTTTCCCAATGGGTTATTCATCTTATTAATGATCAAACTGTTGGCGACTTAAATGGACTGTTTTTCAATCAATTTTTTACACTGCTAATACTAGCCGACGTAGTTATTTTACTGATTTCTTTTAGATACACAGAAGAATACAGCAAACTGATACGTAATACAGGATTTATCATATCTACTATTTTGATTCGTCTTTCATTCGCTGCAGAAGGTTTCTTGAATATGACACTTATTCTCACTGGTGTGACGTTTGCATTGTTAATTCTAAAAATTTATAATGCAATTGAAAACCCCAATAGAACTCTTGAGTAACCACTTTTATAACTGTTTATCTAGTTAATTTTATCGATTAACTACGTAAAAAAGTAGCCAAATTTGGATATTTGCCAGTTAATACATTCAAACTACCCTTTAATCGCTAAAAACAACCACCTATTACATTGGTTGTATAAAAACACAACTTTTTAGTTTATACTGAATGGGAATACTATCTGCACCATCGATTTTTATATCTCTGGTGTGCAGATGACTCCGCTTAGGGAGACTTTTATAGAGATTTTTAACTCCACACCACAAATTTAAATTATCTTAAAATGAAAAAAATTAACACCAAAAGATTGGCTGTAACCTTGGTGGGAATACTGACATTCTCCTGTCAAAAAGAATTTACGTCAGATTTAAAAACCGAAATTACAACCAGTACTGAGGAAACAATGGATCAAATTCCTCGACTAGAAAACCCTTATTCTGTAAAGAACATGAGGATAGCGATGGAGAGTTTAGTGAATAAAATCTTTGCTGATATGGTTTTACATCGACGCGGTAATCGTTACTAATTTCAATTAAACTTGGTATTAGATATAAACGATTTCACAGAACTTACTATTTTAAGACTTCAAGTGTTAGTAAAATTATAGACGAAAATGGGGGATTCTTCACCAATGAAAAGAATACATTCAAATAGCTTGTTTATGTTTTTAGAAGATCATAACGAATTAAAAACACAGGCTATTTATTCCACTGTCGAGCAAGTAATGTGTTTTTGAGTAACATTGCGATTGTCATTGGTCCTACTCCCCCAGGGACTGGGGTAATATAACTTGCTTTTTGAGCAACTTCATCATAGGCAACATCACCTTTGATAACATATCCTTTAGGGTGTTTGTCGTCCTCAACACGTGTGATGCCAACATCAATAATTGCAGCTCCTTCTTTAACCATGTCAGCAGTAAGGTATTCTGGAATTCCCAATGCCATTACAATGATATCTGCTTGTCTAGTCAAATCCGCTAAATTTTCTGTGCGACTATGAGCTACTGTTACTGTTGCATTTCCTGCTGCACCTTTTTGGCTCATTAAAATACTTATTGGTCTTCCAACAATATGACTTCTACCAACCACAACACAATGCTTTCCACTTGTAGGCACATTATATCGTTCCAAAAGCTGCATTATTCCATATGGAGTAGCTGGGATAAAAGCATCTAATTCAAGTGCCATTCTACCAAAATTTGCAGGATGAAATCCATCTACATCTTTTTTTGGGTCAATTGCCAATAAAATTTTTTCTTCATTTATGTGTTTGGGCAATGGAAGCTGAACAATATAGCCATCTAACGCATTGTCTTTATTAAGTGTGTCAATCTGCTCAAGAAGTGCTTCTTCAGAAATATTTTCATCAAGACGAATGAGCGTAGAGTCAAACCCTACATATTCACATGATCGAACCTTACTACCAACATAGGTCAAACTAGCTCCATCATTGCCTACTAAAACGGCTGCCAAATGGGGAACCTTTTCTCCATGTGATTTCATTTTTGAAACTGTTTCTTTGATTTCCTCTTTAATCTGTTGAGAAGTTGTTTTACCGTCTAGAAGTATCATAGTTTTTTTTTAGCGTAAGTTTTGCATCATCTGCATCATTTGACGTCCTTTCCCACCTTGCATCATTTTCATCATTTTACTCATTTGGTGGAATTGTTTAATCATTTGATTCACTTCATTAATATCACGACCTGCTCCTTTAGCAATACGTTTTTTTCTACTCATGTTTAACAAATCAGGTTGAGATCGTTCTTTTAGTGTCATTGATCCGATAATCGCTTCAATGTGCTTAAAAGCGTCATCATCAATATCTACATCCTTCATCATTTTATTCATTCCAGGAATCATACCCATAAGGTCTTTCATGTTTCCCATTTTTTTAACTTGTTGAATTTGAGAGAGAAAATCATCAAAACCAAATTGGTTTTTTGCAATTTTTTTGTTGATAATGCGAGCTTGCTCCTCATCAAACTGTTGTTGTGCTCTTTCTACAAGAGACACTACGTCTCCCATGCCAAGAATACGATCAGCCATTCGCTCTGGATAGAACACATCCAAAGCTTCCATTTTCTCGCCTGTTCCAATAAACTTAATTGGTTTATTGACCACAGTTTTGATTGATAAAGCAGCACCCCCTCTTGTGTCACCATCAAGTTTTGTTAATACAACTCCATCAAAATTAAGAGTATCATGAAATGCTTTTGCCGTATTTACAGCATCCTGACCAGTCATAGCGTCAACTACAAAAAGAGTTTCATCAGGTTGAATGGCTTTGTAAATATCTGAAATTTCAGTCATCAAAACTTCATCAACAGCCAAACGACCTGCAGTATCCACAATGACGACATCACAGTTTTGTTTTTTAGCAGATTCAATACCTGCTAGTGCAATTTTTACAGGGTTTTTTTCTGCTCTATCTTCATATATGGGTACACCTACTTGTTCGGCAACAATTCCAAGTTGGTCAATTGCGGCTGGACGATAAACATCACACGCAACAAGTAAAGGTTTTTTGTTTTTCTTTGATTTTAAATGAAGTGCCAACTTACCCGAAAGTGTTGTTTTACCAGAACCTTGAAGACCAGACATTAAAATCACTGAAGGTTTAGAAGCAAGATTAATTCCAACTGCTTCACTTCCCATAAGTTCGGTAAGTTCGTCTTTGACAATCTTAACCATCAATTGACCAGGGTTCAATGATGTCAATACATTTTGACCCAATGCTTTATCTTTTACTCGTGAGGTAAAGTCCTTGGCTATTTTAAAATTAACATCGGCATCAAGTAAAGCACGACGAACTTCTTTGAGCGTTTCAGCTACATTAATTTCTGTAATTTTTCCATGCCCTTTTAATACTTGAAAGGCTTTGTCTAATTTGGTGCTTAAACTGTCAAACATTGCGTGATTTTAAAAAAACAAAGGTAAAACATTTGAATAACTTTAGGTTTGCTTATCCTGTTCAGGAATAGAATGTTTTTCACTTAGTTTCAACCACCCCATTACAACAGTATGAGGGAATGTAATTGCAGCTAAAAAAGAGAAAAATAAAGGTAAAAATGCGTCGGAGGTGATGTCAAATAAAAAATAAACAAGAAGCAAACCAATCAACGAAAATATCCAGTAGGGAGCAGAAGAACGTAAATAGGATAAAAATGAATGTTGTTGATTTGGGTAAAGAAAAATAAGTTGATCTTTTATAGAGGGTATGCTATGCCATACGACAAAATAAACTCCAAAACTCATAATTAAAGAAGAGCGAGAAAATAGAAGCCCGATAACAAATAGCATTAATACCTCAGCAAAAAGTATGGACCTAATTTGTCGAGACGAGATTCCAAGAATTAAAAAAGGAATTAAACCCAATAAAAAGAGGAACTCCATATCTTGTTTTGTAACAAAAAAACCGGCAATTTGCCAAATAATACCGTGCACCTCATCCCACTGCAGTGTAAACAATAAACCAAACAGGGAAATTCCATAAGTGAAATAAAGTAAAAATTTATGGAAATAATTGGCGTTAATTTCAATTTTAGATTCTAAATGTTGCTCACCAAAATGGAAAGCACTGAATGCAACAAAGAATGTTAAACCAAGCTTTGGTAAGAAAAAAAAGAGAAAAATACCCGCTAAAACGACTAGTACATAGAGTAAAATGGTTCTTAAAAAGATAAAATTTCCATTTTTTTCGGTTTTTTTTTGAATGAGTTGAATGTCGTTTGCACCATGAATAAGTCCAAGACTAAGAATCAAAAAAAATGCGATAATCGCCTGAAAACAAACGTTTAACCAATTTGATAGAAAAGTAAACACTAAGGTAGTGTAAATGTGAAATTGATATTTTTTAAGTGTATAAATCAAGAAAAATAATGTTTAAGGAATAATTTTTAATGTATATATGTAGTAAGTAAGTTTAATTTTTTTTAAATTTACCTAAACAAAAACAAATAATTAATTCTATTATGGAAAAATTTTTAAGTTTATTCGCTGCAGCCCCAGTTATGGCTACAGACGATTATGTAGGTTTTACCTTCTTCGTAGGATGTATGGCGATGATGGCAGCATCAGCGTTTTTCTTCCTTTCTATGAGTTCATTTGACAACAAATGGAGAACATCAATCCTTGTTTCAGGTTTGATCACATTTATTGCCGCAGTACACTATTGGTACATGCGTGACTATTGGGCTACAAATGCCACGTCACCAACATTTTTCCGATATGTGGATTGGGTATTAACTGTTCCATTAATGTGTGTTGAATTCTATCTTATTCTTAGAGCAGCTGGTGCAACAAGAAAATTGATGTGGCGAATGATTGGCCTTTCAGTTGTTATGTTGGTAACTGGTTACCTAGGAGAAGCTGTTTACACAACAGGTGCACAGCCTGCAATTTGGGGTCTTATCTCTGGATTAGCGTATTTTGCAATTCTATATGATGTTGCTGCTGGTGAGGCTAAGAAATTAGCTGTTGCTGCTGGTGGTGCTGTTGAGGCAGCTCACAACACATTAGTAAAGTTTGTATTTATTGGTTGGGCGATTTATCCAATTGGATATATGGCTGGTACCGAAGGATGGTATTCAGGAATCTTTGGTGGTCTTCAAATGGATGTTATTTACAACATCGGTGATGCCATTAACAAAATTGGTTTCGGTTTAGTTGTATACAACCTTGCTGTATCATCTAAATAATCCCTAAAGCTTGGGAAAAAATAGCTTATTAAAAGAAAAAAAGAACCGCTCATTGAGCGGTTTTTTTTATTACATTCTTTCTGGAATTTCAATTCCGAGCAGATCGCAAGATTGCTTAATCAAATCTCCCACTTGCTTTGTCAATGCCAATCGAAAATGTTGTTGTGACTGTTCTGACTCTCCGAGAATACTTATATTCTGATAAAACGAATTGAACAATTTTACCAAATCATATAGATAATTTGCAATAATTGCAGGACTGTATTGTGAAGCTGCAAGCTGAACAACCTCAGGGTAATCAATTAAATGTTGAATAACCTCTTTTTCTTTTGTTTCCATTGATTCGACAGACAAAATATCAATATCAATTGAGTCAGCCTTCCTTAAAATAGATTGAATTCTAGCGTATGTATATTGAATAAATGGTCCTGTATTTCCAGTAAAATCAACCGAACTCTCTGGTGAGAATAAAATACGCTTTTTAGGATCAACTTTAAGTATGAAGTATTTTAAGGCTCCTAAGCCAATTGTATTATAAAGTTTGTCTTTTGCATCATTTGACATCCCTTCTAATTTACCAAGGTCCTCAGAAATAGATTTTGCAGTAGAATACATTTCTAGCATTAAATCATCAGCATCCACAACAGTTCCTTCTCTACTTTTCATCTTCCCTTCAGGTAAGTCAACCATACCATAACTTAAGTGAAATAACGAATCTGACCAAGAAAAACCGAGCTTCTTGAGTATTAAAAATAAAACCTTGAAATGATAATCTTGTTCGTTTCCAACAGTATAAACCATTCCACTCATCGTTGGATTATCCTTGAAACGCTGAAGCGCGGTACCTAAATCTTGGGTCATGTAAACAGCAGTACCATCAGAACGTAAAAGTAATTTCTCGTCTAATCCGTCTTCTGTAAGATCAATCCAGACAGATCCATCCTCTTTTTTGAAAAGGATATTCTTTGAAAGCCCGTCATTAATAAGTTCTTTACCAAGAAGGTAGGTGTCACTTTCGTAGTAATAGGAATCAAACGATACACCAAGGTTTTTATAGGTAGTATCAAATCCAGTATACACCCATGAATTCATTTTTTTCCACAAATCAACTACCTCAGGTTTTTCTGCTTCCCAATCTCGCAACATAACCTGAGCTTCCAAAAATAATGGAGCTTGTTGTTTTGCCTCATCTTCATCCATTCCTTGTTCAATGAGTAACTTAATTTCTTTTTTATACTCTTGATCGAAGCGAACATAATAGTTTCCAACTAATTTATCACCCTTCAATCCAGTTGACTCAGGAGTTTCATTATTTCCAAAACGTCGCCAAGCAACCATCGATTTACAGATATGTATTCCTCTGTCGTTTATAATTTGTGTTTTTAAGACTTTACGACCGCTTGCCTCGATAATTTTAGCAACAGAATATCCTAATAAATTGTTTCGTATATGTCCTAAGTGTAGTGGTTTGTTGGTATTTGGAGATGAATACTCAACCAGTGTCACACCTTTTTTTGAATCTATTGATAAATGACCGTAATTTTTAGTTTGGATAATTTCACCCAAGGCAGATCCGAAAAAAGAATCTGCGATTGACAAATTCAAAAATCCTTTTACTACATTAAAGCTAGTAACTAAGTCAGTGTTTTTTTCTAAATACTCCCCTATCTTAGAACCCAATTCTAAAGGATTAGCTTTTATATGACGTAACAATGAAAATACAACAAGAGTAATGTCTCCCTCAAATTCTTTTCGAGTATACTGAAATTCAAAATCATCAATAGATATAT
>JAUROD010000038.1 GCA_030835845.1 Flavobacteriaceae bacterium | reverse complement strand
TTGTTCACAAAGGAACCAAATTTCTCGTGCCTTTTTTTGACCTACATGGCGTGCAAGATAGGAAGAACCAAAACCTCCATCGAAACTACCGACTTTTGGTCCTGTTTGTCCAAAAATTGCATTTTCACTTGCAATTGTAAGATCACAAATAACATGGAGAACATGTCCACCTCCAATTGCATATCCATTGACCATTGCAATAACAGGTTTAGGAATTTCACGAATTTTTTTATGTAAATCGAGTACATTTAATCGAGGTACACCATCTTCACCAATATATCCACCAACACCTTTCACATTTTGATCTCCTCCACTACAAAACGCTTTGTTACCTGCCCCAGTGAATACAATTATGTCAATATCTGAACGCTCTCGACAGACATCCATTGCTTCTAACATTTGATTGTTAGTTTCGGGACGAAATGCATTATATACCTCTGGACGATTTATTGTGATTTTAGCTACTCCATTGTAATATTCAAACAAGATGTCCGAAAATTCTTTGATTGTAGACCATTCAATTTGCTTCATATTTAATTTTTTTTAAAAATAATGGAATTCATTTAGAGTTGTTGCATCGCTTTAAAATAATTCAATAAAATCTGATCATTTTTTGTCCTTGGAGTTCCAATTTCTAAAACCTTTGGACGTGATGACGACTTGAAGAAACTTTTTAAAGCAATTTTTAAACCAAAATCAGAAGATACATAGGTATAACTTAACCCATGATCTTTACAAATATATTTGGCAGAACGTTTTTGAACTGTTTCAAAATAACGATCATAAGCGGGGGTGTCTTTCTCTCCAGGCAAAATTCTAAAAATACCTCCTCCTTGATTATTGATGATTATGATTCTTAAGTTTGGCTTAAGATAATTATTCCACAAAGCGTTTGAGTCATAATAAAAACTCAAATCCCCTGAGATAAAGACCGTCATATCGTCTTTTAGCCAAGCTGCTCCAATTGCAGTTGATGTACTCCCATCAATACCACTTGTTCCTCGATTGCAAAAAATACCTTTTAAAGGAGGTAAATCAACCAGTTGTGCATAACGAATGGTAGAACTATTCCCTAGATGAAGATATACACCTTTTGGTATTGCCCTCGCAATTCGATCAAATACTTTTAAATCAGAAAACGGAATTTTATTTAAGTACTCAATTCCCTTGCGAACATTCGAAATATATTGATTTTGAAGCCGTTGTTTAAAATTACTCTCAACAGGTGTGAAATGCTCTTTTAGGGTAAAACCAAAAGCATCGTTAATCGATATCTTAAGATGAGAAGTAAGGTAATAAAATGTATCATATGCTTTTTTCGGATCAATATGATAATGCTTTTTGGCTGGATAGTTTCGTAAAAAAGCTTTGATTTTCTTTGAGACAATCATCCCCCCAAAGGTGACTAAAATATCAGGTTGGAATGTAGCTAAGAGTTCTTTTTCTTTTTCAATAGGAGCAATAAATGTGTCAATGGAAGTAATCCCACTACTTGTTTTAACATTAGAAGTTTTTTCGGTCATTATTACCACCGATGGGTCATCAATAAAATTTTTAATAATTTCATCTTGGATTGAATTTGGAGGCAATACCCCAACTAAAACAAGCTTTTTCTCTGAGGTGTTCCAAAATTGCTGAAAGTCTTCTAAATCAGTTTTAATATCAGTAGACACTGGAGAAGAACAATTCGATATTTTAAGCGCTTTATTTGTCGTTTCGTACAACGGCTCTTCAAACGGAGCATTTAAATGAACAGGTCCTTTGGAATTAATAGCAGTATTTAGCACACGATTAATTGCTATTTCGTTGTCACGTTGAATTTCGAGCTGAATTTGAGCGATTTCTTCGTTGGTTGAATCCGGAGGAAATAAGCGTTGTTTGGGGTGTTTGCTTAAAATAGTTGTCGCATGACTAACATCTGGTTTAAGATATGCTGCATCCTCTAAATGGGGTTCAAAAACCTCAGCCTGACGAATAGTCTGTCCATCACCAATATCGATTTGATGAGGCAGTCGATCTGCTGACAAAACAACCAAAGGTATGTCGCTATAAAATGCTTCTGCCACTGCTGGGTAATAATTCAATAATGCTGATCCAGAGGTACAAACTAAAGCAACTGGATGTTGAATCTGCTGTGCAATTCCAAGTGCAAAAAAGCCTGCAGAACGTTCATCTACAACGCTGTATGTAGTAAAAAAAGAATTCGATGTAAATCCTTTGGTTAAAGGAGCATTTCTTGACCCAGGGCTTATTACAATATGTCGAATGTGTTTTTCTTGGCAAAAACTAACAATTGTTTGGGCAAGTGGGATTGAGGAATATTCGCTAACATCGTTCATTGCATTCAAATTCGTCATAGCTCAGCAAAAATACAAAAGTGTATTTTCTTACCTCCTATTTAATGAATTAAATCACAGTACCGCAAGAAAAGTTTGTGCTTTACGTTGAGTTTCTTCCCATTCCATAAAGGGATTACTGTCCTTTGTAATACCTGCACCAACATAGATATCCAATCCTTTTTTTGTGATTTGAGCGCAACGTAAATTGACAAAAAAATCTGCATTAAACATATTGGAAAAAGGACCTAAAAAACCCGTATAAAATCTTCTGTTATATCCTTCGTTTTTTTGAATAAAAAACATGGATTCAAGCTTAGGAAAACCTCCTGTTGCTGGGGTCGGGTGAAGTGTTTCAATCAGATTTTTAAGCGGTACTTTAGGGTCTGTTAAGGTTATTTTAGTGCGTAAATGTTTGAGAGAACCTGCTGCAATGGTCTCAGTTGGTTCAACTCTAGGAGCTTGATTTGGAGATAAATCAGTTAAGCTTGACACAATGGAGTCTGTAACTAATTGTTGTTCATGGAGTTCTTTAGCACTCCACTGGGTTTGATTTTTGGATAAAGTCCCTGCCAAAGCAACTGTGTGTAGTTCTTTTGTAGTGAGTTTTATAAAACGTTCCGGAGTAGCTCCTAGCCATTTTCCTGTTTTTGGATGAGACCAATAATACACAAAAGCGCTTGGATAGAGGTCGTCCAACTGTTTAAATAAATTAATTGGATTGGCATTCAAATGAACTTCAATTTTTCTTGATAGTACAACTTTAGAAAATTCATTGTTTTCAATTGATGCTAATGCTTTTTTGACTAAGTCGGTATAGGGCAGCTGATTTATATCATCCTTAATATCCTTAGCCCTTTTCGAAGATCCACTTACTTCTAAACCGTTTATTTTTCGGCAATTGGCTTTGGGAATAAAAATATATGAATCAACTTTTTCAAATGGAGAGAAAACAAAACCTTCTTGAGAAAAATCAACTGTAGTATGGGTGGAATTATCCGTTTGATAATAACAATTGATTTCTTTCGTCTTTGGAGAACGAAAAAGGACAAAAGGAAATCCTTCTTTTTCTAGCTTATTGATGAAATCTAACATTATTTTTTTGGGAGGGTAATCGTTGTAAGCTTAATAAGAGAAATTAAATTTTCATCATCATCGGTCACTCTAATTTGCCAAATTTGAGTTGTTCTTCCAAGGTGAACAACCTCAGCTTTAGCATGAACAAAACCGCTACTCACCCCTTTGAGGTGATTGCCAGACATTTCAATCCCTCGAACAATTTGATCAGGTTTTTTAGCAAATATATAAGA
>JAUROD010000037.1 GCA_030835845.1 Flavobacteriaceae bacterium | reverse complement strand
TGGCTTTCATCCTCTCGAAGTAATTCGTTCTGCAACACTCAACGGGGCTGAAGCTTTGGGAATGGATGCCCAAATTGGATCCATAGAAGTCGGAAAATTAGCTGATATGATTGTTATTGCCGCAAATCCTCTTGAAAATATCAAAGTGCTTTATGGAACGGGAGCAATAAAATTGACAGAAAAGAACGAGGTAGTTCGTGTTGGAGGAATAAAATATACAATTAGTGATGGAGTAATTTATGACGCAAAAGAATTACTTAAAGATGTAAAAGAAATGGTTGATAAAGCTAAATCAGAAGAAAATTTTACTTTAAAACAGCCTGGAATAAATTAACACCAATAGCTAAACTTGATATTTACGAAGCATAAGTGTCAACAATGCTTCACTATCTATATTTGAGGGTATCAACATAGTTGAAAATATACCTTTTAGGCTTTGTGTCAGTAATTGCGTTTCTAACGTAGCACGAGCAAATTTTAAAGATTTAAAGGCGTCTAGAATAAATATTTCTAGTTGATCTATGAACCCATTTTTAAAACCTGAGGTGTGTTCAACCATCATACATAATTTCCAATAAGAATAATCCTCTCGTGGAATTTTTTTCATTGCCTCTATGCAATATCGAAGTGTTTGTTTGGGCTCTTCAATTTCTTGTAATGAAGTAATAATAGGGGATATTCTCATTTGATTTTGTTCTAATATCTGCTCCAATAAACTTTCTTTACTTTTAAAATGCTTAAAAATCAACCCTTCCGAAACACCTGCTTTCTCCGAAATTAGTCGTGTTGAAGTAGCATCAACTCCTTTTACTGAAAAAAGGTTTATTGCTTCTGTTAATATTTGTTCTCTCTTTGACATAAGTGATTACTTACTTACAAATATACAAAAAAAATATAGCTTAATGAGTGGTATAAAAAAACCGGCTACAGCCGGTTTTTTTATAGGATAGAAATAAGAGAGACTAATACGCATTTAGTCTTGCATAACGGTCTAGGTGATAACTATAATCTCCAAAGAGACGTTGAGCCACACGTGCACGTTTGAAGTAAAATCCGATATTTACATCATCTGTTACACCAATACCACCGTGCATTTGGATAGCTTCATTAGTTGTAAGTTTTATTGTCTCTCCTAGTTTGGCTTTTGCTAAACTAGCCAGTTTATCAATATTAACGTCTCCCTTGTCCAAAGCCTGAAGAGCCTTAATTACTACACTTTTGCATAATTCAATTTCACAAAACAACTTAGCAGCACGATGTTGTAGTGCTTGATAGGAACCAATTCGCTTACCAAATTGTTGTCGTTCTTGTAAATATGCAATAGTTTGATCAAAAGCCTCTGTTACAATTCCCAACATTTCAGCAGACAAACAAATCGCAGCTGTATTATTGATATAATTAAGTAATTCATCCCCTTTTCCCTTATCTGATAAACGATCTTCGTTCTTTATTGATACTTGATTGAAATGTATATTCGCATAGGTTCCAGCGTCGAGAAGTGTTTCAGTATGAATTGTTACCCCTTCTGCTTTTGAATCAATGACAAACAATGCTGTTTCATTATCAGATGTATTTGCTGTTACAATAAATGCGTCAGCTGAACCCCCATCAATAACCATTATTTTAGAACCATTTATTAGATATCCATTACTTGATTCACTTGCGGTTGTTTCAATTGAAGTAGGATCAAAATAAGTTTTTTCATCTTGAGCAAATGCCATGTGTTTTGTGCCATTCATCAATTCTGGAATCCAATTGTTCTTCAATTCCTCATTTGATGATTTCACCAATGCAGTAGCACACAAACCAATAGAGGACAATAGCGGAGCTTTGGTTAAACATTTTCCCATTTCCTCGAGTACTTGTCCAAAACCTACATAACCAAAATCTAATCCATTATATTGCTCGGGTATAGTCAGTGCAGTCCACCCCATTTCCACAATTTCTTGCCAAAGTTCTTTATCAAAAGGTTTATAATTTTCATCCCTTAACGTTCTAAATTTCTCTACGGGTGAGTTCATAGCTAAAAATTCATTGGCTGAATCTTTTAGCATTTTTTGTTCTTCGTTTAATATAAGTGTCATATTTTTTTCTTTAAGAGGGTAAGTTTAAGATACGTTTTGAAATAATTCCAAGCTGAATTTCTGAGGTTCCACCTTCAATGGTGTTACCTTTTGATCGACATAATCGTCTAACTTGAACTTTAGCATCCTCATTATCTCCTTCCCATTGAAGCCCCTCACTACCCGTGATGGCAGTAAGTAATTCCATCCTGCTTACGTTTTGTTCGGTTCCATAATACTTAAAAAACGAAGACAGAGCTCCAGCATTAACACCTGTTTTTGCTTCATCCATAATTCGTTGGATGGTCATTTCAAAAATCGAGTCATTCATTTCTTGTACAGCAATTTCATGTCGTAAAACACCATCTGAAATTTTTCCATCTTGTAGAGGAAGATAAGCCTTTGCTGTTTTATGTAATTCTTGACGAATATCAGTTTCTCCAACACCACCAATCATTTGACGTTCATGTGTAAGTAGGTATTTTGCAATACTCCATCCATCATTTAAGGTACCAATTAAATTTTCTTTTGGCACTTTTACATTGTCGAAAAAAGTCTCGCAAAAAGGTGATTTACCACTAATGAGTTTAATTGGTCGAGTACTTACTCCTTCGGAAGCCATATCGATAAGTAAGAAACTTATTCCATTGTGTTTTGGTGCTTCAAAATCAGTACGAACAAGGCAGAAAATCCAATCTGATTTATCAGCATATGAGGTCCATACTTTTGAGCCATTTATCAAATAATGATCTCCTTTATCCTCTGCTTTAGTTTGTAAACCAGCTAAATCTGATCCAGCATTCGGCTCGCTATACCCCTGGCACCACCATGTTTTTCCGGCAGTAATTTCAGGAAGAAACCGCATCTTTTGTTCTTCACTAGCAAATTTGTGTAATGCAGGACCTAGCATAGAAATACCAAAACTGAATATGGGTTTACGACATCCTAATCTTGCCATTTCTTGTGTAAGGATGTTATTTTCCTCATTGGAGAGTCCTCCTCCTCCATATTTGGTGTCCCAATAAGGAACAATCCATTTTTTTTCTAACATTCGCTCAAACCAAATTTTCTGATCTTCAGAACCAAATTGAGCATTGCGTCCACCCCAGAAAAAATCATTCGAATCGCGAACGGGCTTTCGCATACTCGCTGGACAGTTTTCTTCCAGCCATTTTCTCGTTTCTAGCCTAAAATCTTCTAGATTTGTTTTTGTTGTCGTTTCCATACTGTCTGTTTTGCATTAAAATAAGTGGTCTATTTTCTTTTTTTGTATTGCTTGTTGTGCCACTAAACCATAAAGCGATACTATTTTATCTAATTCCTTAAATCTTGGATCACTCGTGTGACCCTGACAATAGCGATAATAAATTTGTTGCACAATAACAGCAATTTTAAATACACCAAACACAAAGTAAAATACAATATCATCTACTGTTTTACCACTTTTCTTTTCATACATTTCAACGAGTTCACCACGTGTAGGATTTCCTTTTCGAGGGGTGATATTTAATTGATTCTGTGCTAAAAACTCAGGATCTGTGTGGTGAATCCAATAACCCAATGTAGTTCCTAAATCCATTAGAGGATCTCCAATTGTTGTCATTTCCCAATCTAACACAGCTTTAATATCTAAATGCGCATCACCTGTCAGTACTAGATTATCATATTTAAAATCATTGTGAATTAGACTAGCATTGGAAGATTTGGGTATGTTTGCTTGCAACCACCTAGCTGTTTTTTCCATTTCTTTATTTGTCGTTGTTTTGGCTTTCAAATAACGAGCACTCCATCCCTCTACTTGACGACTTGTATATCCTTCAGGGCGACCAAAATCACCTAAGCCAATTTGCTTGTAATCCAATTGATGAAGTTCAACTAGCGTGTCTACTAGTTTATCAGATAGTATTGAAAATTCTTTTTCTGAAGGCATCTGATTACTTGGAGTAGATGCTCGAAGTATTACACCATTGACACGTTCCATTATGTAGAAATGAGTATCAAGAACATTCAAATCTTCACAAAAAGTAATTGGTTTGGGGGCTTTAGGATAATTTCCATTTAATGCAGTCAATATTTTAAATTCTCTAGACATATCATGCCCAGATTTTATATTCGCACCAAATGGAGGTCTCCTCAAAACATAGTCAACTCCATTATAATTGATAAGATAGGTCAAATTAGAAAAACCAGAGGGAAATTGTTTCACGTATAAATTACCTTTTTCTTTCCCGTAAATTTGATCTAAATAAAGTGCAAGTGCTTCTTCATTTAATCCTTCACCTTTACGTATGTCTTTTGGTTGATCAAGTTGCATTTTAGGATGTTTTAAATACACGTTCAAAATAATCTCCGAGTTCATTTACTAAAACTTCTGAATCATCCACTTCAATACCAGCCAGTACTTTAGCCAGTCTCTTTTTGTATTCCAATTGCATCATTCTTCCAATTTGTATCCGTTGTGCTTGGGGAGACCCTGCTCCATGAATACTTTCTGTCAAATAACCAACAGCATTTCTTCCCATGGTCATATTTTCAATAAGGCGTAGTATTCTAATGCGTTCTTCTGTCGTAAAATCAGCATTACCACGGAGATACTTTTTTAATAATTTACCAATTTCTGGATGATTTAAATCTTGTTCAGAGGGAAGTGTTGATACAAATCCACCAGCCAAGTCTTGGGCAATTTGAGCAATTTCATAAGGCATCTTAGTTACATGGTGTTTACATACATTTGCTAACATATCATCGCATTGATAATTCCCTGCCTTTGTTTGATATCCTTGATAAGACGAAGCAATTCCAGTAGCATAAACTGTTTCATTGAGATGGGACATTTGGACGAGTTTGTCTTTTATATGTGAAGCTTTTGGGACACCATTCATTTCTGAAACAGCAGCAGCAGCACCAATTAAAACATCTCCAACACCCGACTTACACACGTAACTTCTTCGGTGAAATGTTGTGAATCGTTCGACCAACATCGCTGCAAATTCATACTCTCCATCCATGTATATATTTTCATTTGGAATAAAGACATTATCGAATAAAATCATTGCTTCTTGTCCACCATAAGTTGCATTACCTACGTCAATGTTTCCATCTTCCATACTTCTTGTATCGCAAGATTGCCGTCCATAAATGTATGTAACTCCTTTTGATGTTACGGGAATCGATCCTACAACAGCATAATTTTTATCTTTTTCACTGAGGCGAGTGGTTGGCATAACCATCAAATAGTGTGAATTAATACATCCTGTTTGGTGAGCTTTTGCACCACTTAAGAATACTCCTTTCTCTGAGCGTTTTGTTATGTGGAGATACATATCAGGGTCCGGTTGTTGGTGAGGAAATAAGCTTCTATCTCCTTTAACATCTGTCATAGCTCCTCCAAGGACAAGGTTATATTGGTGCATTTGAGTCAAAAATATCTTCAGTTTTTGATGATAAGAAGTACCCAATTTTTCATCCATTTCGAAGGTTACAGAATACAATGCGTTAAACGCATCCATTCCAACACAACGCTGAAAACAAGTCCCTGTAAGTTGTCCCAGTTTTCGTTGCATTTTATTTTGTAAAACCAAATCTTGAGTAGAGGTACATACATGTAAAAACCTACTTACACGTTCTCCAGTAAAAGGTGAAATTACACTGGCTAGTTCAGGTTTTTCAATGGCTAAGTCATAGGTTTTGGCAATTGCATTAATCGATGGTCGAATCACAGGATGGTCTACAGGCTCATCAATTTCATTCCCAAAAAGAAAAATCTTTAGTCCTCGATTTCTCAGGGATTCAATATAGGATGTGCCGTCTGTGATTTTTACTTGCATTAATTTGCGCGTTTATATTTTTTTAAAATCGCACGAGCCAATCTGCTCTTATGTACTTCATCAGCACCATCATAAATACGAGCAGCACGTTCATGTCTAAAATATGAAGCCAAAATAGTGTCATCAGTTACCCCCATAGCTCCGTGAACTTGGATTGCACAATCCACTACTTTTTGCATCACATTGGCACAATAGAATTTTATAATTGATATTTCAGCACGACATTTCGAGGCACCAAGGGTATCAATCTTATGCGCACAGTCTTGAATCAGTAAGCGTGCTGCATTAATTTCAGCACGGCATTCAGCAATCCAGTTTTGAATAGTTTGTTTGTCTCCTAGAGTTTCTCCTGGCGCAATAACTCGGCTAATTGCTCTTTCACACATCAAATCAAATGAACGCTCGCATATCCCCATCCAACGCATACAGTGATGTATTCTACCAGGCCCTAGTCGTTTTTGAGCAATGGCAAAACCAGCTCCATCAACTCCCAGTACATTGGTAATCGGAACACGACAATTATTGAATTTTATTTCAGCATGACTTTCCCAGCCACCTCCTTCATGCCCCATAATAGATACATTTCGGACAAATTCAAAGCCAGGGGAATCTAGAGGGACAATGATTTGACTTGCTCGTTCATGTTGGTTGTCGCCCTCTGGATTTGTTACAAGCATGGCTATTGCAAAATTTGCTCCATCACAACTTGAAGTAAACCATTTGTGTCCATTTATCACATATTCATTCCCTTCTTTCAATGCAGTAGAGCTCATTTTTACTGGATTTGATCCTGCATTGTTGGGCTCAGTCATTGCGAAACAACTTCTAATTTCTCCTCGAAGGAGAGGGTAGAGGTAGGTTTCTTTTTGTTCTTCAGTTCCAAATTCAATTAGAATCTCCATGTTGCCTGCATCAGGTGCTTGACAATTGAAACAGTAATGACCGTAAGGACTGGCACCTAAAATTTCTGATACTTCACCATGCTGTGCATTGGTTAAACCCAGCCCTCCATATTCTTTTGGAATTTGTGGCAGCCACAAACCTCTTCGTTTCACCTCTTCACGTAATTCATTGAGTTTGGGTAATTTTTCATCCCATTCACAGTTTAAAATCCATGGTTCTAGACTGTATAACTCCTCCTTGACAAAGGTTATTATTTTAGTTTTAATTGTATCAAATTCAGTGACACTTACTATTTCTTCTATTTTCATTTTTCTGGTGTTGCATATGCCATAGCCAAAAATTCAGCTACACAGGCAGGTTTTTCTTCTCCTTTAAGTTCAAATGTTATTCTCATTTTATATTTTGCACCTCCCGGAATCTCGTCATAGGCAAGTAATGATACTCGACCACGTAAAAATGCTCCTGATTTAGTTGCATTTGGAAATCTAACCTTATCCAAACCATAATTTACTCCCATGGCTACATTTTCAATTGAAAAGGCATCATAACTAATTTTTGAAGCTAGTGACAGGACTAAAAACCCGTGTGCAACAGTTTTTTTATAAGGTGAAAATGCTGCACTTTTATCTTCATCTAGATGAATCCACTGGAAGTCCTGTGTTGCATCGGCAAAGGTATTTATTCGTTCTTGTTTCATCTCTATCCATTCGGTTAGACCTAGTTCTTTACCCACGTATTCTTTTAGGTCACTGAGATGTGTCAATTTAGTTGAATAGGCAATATCAGTTAGTTTTTCCATTGTTTTCTCAAATTTTACATTAGCATATGACCTCCGTCAGAGTTGATAATAGCTCCTGTGGTAAAAGAAGCAGCATCTGAAGCAAGATAAACAGCTAGACCAGCCATTTCAATTGGCTCTGCTGCTCTGCGTAAAGGTAAGTGATTGTTTATTTGGTGCATTAATACCTCGTTTTTCCAAAGTGCTTCACTAAATTTTGTTTTGATTAATCCTGGACAAATGGCATTTGATCGTATTCCATATTTTCCCCACTCACTGGCTTGTGATTTAGTAATCATAATTAATGCAGATTTACTCATACTATACACCCCCAAGCCGTTGGTTGGTTTCATTCCCTCTATTGAAGCAATATTGATGATACTTCCACCTTTTTCTTTCATGTAAGGAAAACAAAGTTTTGCTAAATCAAATCCTGCTTTGACATTAACCTCCATTACTTTGTCAAAAGCTTCGTTGTCAATTTTGTTTACAGGTGCATAAATTGGGTTTGTAGCTGCATTATTTACTAAAATATCAATACCACCATAGGTAGCTATTGTGTTTTCAATCAAGGCTTTGCGTTGGTCTTCTCTTCCTACATGACATGAAATACCTGTTGCTTCAAATCCCTTTGTTTTAATATGATTAGCAACTTCATCAACTGCTTCTTGGGATCGACTACTAACAACAACCTTGGCACCAAATTCAGCCAATCCCTCTGCAATTGCTTTTCCAATCCCTTTACTAGCTCCTGTAACAACAGCAACTTTTCCTTTAAGTTCAAATAATTCTCTTATTCCCATAATTTTAACTTGGCATGGCTCCTCCATTCACATGAATGGTAGCACCGTTAATAAATCCAGCTTCTTTTGAGGCAAGGAATAAATAGGCATTACCCATATCCTCAGGAGTTCCAATACGTCCAACAGGAATCATTGCAATTCCAGCTTTTACTACCTCTGGTGGCATTGATGCGGTCATTTCAGAATCAACAAAACCTGGTGCAATTGCATTTGCGGTAATTCCAAATCGTCCAACTTCTCTGCACAATGCGCGAGTAAAACCAGCCACTCCAGCTTTTGTAGCTGAATAATTTGTTTGACCAAAAGCCCCTACAAATCCATTTATAGATGAAGCCGAGATAATCCGTCCATAACCTGCTTCTCGCATGTGTGGTAAAACCGATTGAGTGGTAGTAAACAAAGCACTCAAATTAACATTGATTACAGTATCCCACTCTTCCTTAGTCATCTTAAGAAAAGACTTGTCACGTAATACCCCTGCGTTGTTGATTAAAATTTCAATTTTCCCATATGCTTCGATGATCTCTGCAACTGCAGCATCTACTTGTTCACGGTTTGTCACATCTACTTTTTGAAAGAAAATATTTCCTCCTTCAGCTTTAATTTTCTCTGCTGTTTCTGCACCCGAATCACGAACATCCCATAGAGCAACTTTTGCCCCTGCTTTACAAAATACTTTACAAATACCTTCTCCAATTCCTTGAGCACCACCCGTAATGATTGCTACTTGTCCTTCTAAATTAAGCATAATATGATTTTTAATTTTTATTGTTTTACGTTTTATTCATTATCCAAACTATATATGGCTAAACTTGGTTCTTTTAAACTTCCTAAATATAAGGTATTTCCAACCTGTAGACCACTCGTTATATAGTCATATTTGCCTCCTGGATCCTGAAGGTTATACACCACTTTTCCATTCTCATCAAAACCAAGAATCATTGCATAGCGGGGAGGAATTGCACTGTTTCGAACAAATTCAGGAAGTCTTAATATAATTGACCGTAAAAATGGATATTCAAAAAGTGGTTCTGCAGCTACTGCACGTTGACTAGGAATTCCTACCCAAAAAATACCGTCATAATGGGTTACATTATCTGGATAACCTGGAAGTGAATTGTTGAATAGTTCGATTTCACCTTTTTTCTTTCCTTTTATCCAGTATTTATATAGGCTTAATCCAAATGTTTCGCTAAATACAAAATATTCCTCTGTTTGATTTAAAGCAATTCCATTAGCGAAAAATAAATCATCTTTAAGAAGGGCTAGTTTATTTGTATTCATATTGTAACTAAAAAGTGCTCCTGAGGCACGTTGTTCCCATGCTTCGTTTTCTACAACTCCATCGGTACGTTGTGACGCATTTGAAAAATAGATTATTCCGTCATTGGTAATGTCCAAATCATCAACAAATAATAACTTTTCACCTTCAAAGGTATCTACTAGAACCCTAAAATCTCCACTGGAATCAAGTGCAATTAAGCCTTTTGAAATGTCTGCAATTATAAGTTCTCCAGATGGAGCGAATTTCATACCAAGAGGTCGACCCCCTGTGTTAGCGATAAAACGAATGTTTTCACCCTTTAAATCATATTGAATGATATCACCATTTTCTAAACCTGAATATAGGTAACCCAAAGAATCTTGGACTACTGCCTCAGGACCAGGGTGAGGCAATGTAATAAGATTCACATTTGATAGCTTTTTGTTGGTTTCAAACACGCCTATTAGACCAGGGTAAGGAGGTGTTTTTCGAGCAATGGGTTTTAGGTCTAATGGCCAAAAAAGCAAATAGACAATTAAAAGCGTAAGAATTATCAAAAGAATTTTTCTAATTTTTTTCATCTGATTATTTTTTTCAAAATGAGATTAACTTCATCAATGTATTATAAAGATCAATCCGATCGCCAGATAGATGTTCTAATCCATCGACAGGAAGGGTAGTTCCACTGATGTAACTAGCTAACGGACTCGATAAGAATAATACTGCATTGGCAACATCTTCTGCTTTACCAAAACGTTTCATTAAGTTTTTCTCTTCTGAATCACGAAGAAAATCCTGCATGATCTGTGGATAATTGTCAAGTCCTGAAGTAGCGATTGTTCCTGGTGCGACTGCGTTTATCCGGATTCCAAACCCTGCCCATTCTTGCCCCAGTGATTTGGTAAGGTTTTCAACCCCAGCGCGTGCTGCTCCTGTATGAGCCATTCCTGGAAACCCTCTACTTACATTTGCTGTGATATTGGTAATTGTGCCCTCTTTTTGGGGAATGAAAAATATATTCGCCATTTTTTGACATATATAAAAAGTGCCATTTAAATTGTTGTTGACCACAGTTGCCCAACCTTTTTCAGAAATTACATGTGCAGGACCTGGGAATTGTCCTCCAGCATTATTGATTAATATATCTAATCGATTTGATTTGGATTTGATTTTTTCGGCAAGTAGTTCTATTTGACTGGGTTCGCGAATATCACATACAAAAGAGTGACATTCTCCATATTCACTTAATTTTTTTTGAGCATTTTCAAGCGGTTCTTTTTTTCTTGAAGAGATATAAACTGTAGCACCATATTGCAAAAAAGCTTTTGCAATAGCAAATCCAATTCCGCTTCTACCTCCTGTAACGAGAACAATTTTACCTTGAAATAGTGTCTTTGCGTACATTGTTTATTTGTCACTTAATCTGAACCATTTTAAAAAACATGGACTCTTTTGGGCAAAATAGAAAAAAGAACACTAATTATTGCAGATCCCGAAAGTGCTGCGGAAAAGATTTTTTTCTTTTAAATGCATTTGTTTTAGTCCATTTATCCGGCTTCCATTCCTCCGTCAAGAACCAATGAGTGTCCGTTGACAAAAGAGGATTTATCAGAGAGCAACCATTCAATAGTGTCTGCTGCTTCCTCTGGTTTACCAAGCCGTTTAAGAGGTACACGATGGGTTGTTACAAAATCTAAAATGTCTTTTGGAACGGGTTCTATAATGTCAGTTTCCAAAAAGGAAGGACAAATCGCGTTAACTCTTATATTGTATTGACCATACTCCAGTGCTGCACTTTTTGTCAAACCTATGACACCGTGTTTTGCTACTGAGTAGGGGGATCCAAAACTGACCCCTTTCTTTCCTGCAAGAGAAGAGACATTTACAATGTTTCCTCCTCCTTGTGGAAGTAATATTTTTAGTTGTGCCTGAAGGCAATAGAAGACACTGTTTAGATCAATGTCTAGTACTTTATTCCATTCTTCAACAGGCATTAGATGTAAGGGGGCTAAGATTCCACTGATTCCAGCATTGTTAACGAAATAGTCTATACGTGTGTGTTCTTTTTGAGCTTGCTCATGAACTTGATTGACCTGTTCTTGGTCAGCGACATTGAGTAAGTAAGTTGTAACCTTTCCACCATTGGATTCAATATCTTTTTTGGTAGACGCTAGAGCTACTTGGTCAATATCTGTCAGGATTACATGGCAACCAGAGGTCGAAAGAGCAACGGCTGTTGCTCTTCCGATTCCTTTGGCAGCACCAGTAATGAATGCTATTTTGTTTTTCAAACTAGTTAATCCAGTAATTAATTATAAATCAAAAGTTATTTTTCCAATTATACGACGTCCTATTACAGGCATACCTGGGAAAGCACGATACTCGAAATTGAAAATGTTAGATCCAGTGATATCAAAACGTAATTTTTCAGTTAGTGATACTCCAATATTTGCATCAAACAGGTTTTTCTCTTGAACTAATCCTGACCATACACCCTGATTTGAATTAAATTCATCATCATGTTGGAAAGTAAGACCACCATATACATTGTCTTTGGTAAACATAACACCAGCTCTATACTTAAATAATGGCGCGTTTAATGCAACAGTTACAGGTACTCCATCACTATCAGGTTCTCCTGGAATCCACTCATTTTGACTTAACCATGACGCGTTACCCCAAATAGTAAATACATCGTTTGCAAAGTATTCGAATCCAACGTCTACTCCTACGTGATTACGTTTTACGTCAGGGAAGTGTCTGTATCCAGCAGCAATGTGTGTCACATTATCTGCAGGCGCACGTAAAGATTCGATAGTACCAAATGCAGGGAATAATGCACCTGCAGCTGCCTCAAATCCCTGTGCTCCTTGGATGAAAGTTCCACCAGCAAGTTGTCCTAAACCTCCAGCTACACTAGCAATTGTTGCTGCTAATGGAGGTAAACCGAGTGCAGGCACACCTCCAGCCACATCAGCCAAAGTCAATCCTTGACTAGCAGCGATATTGGTATAAGCAGTTGTTAATGCAGTAGCAACAGGACCAGCAACAGCATTTCCGATATCAGTACCTACTACAGCTCCGAATGCTGTTGAATCAAATCCAGTTAGGTTGAATGTTGGACCAATTGCAGTAAAGTTTGTAAACCCTGTTACATCATAGGTATAGAAGTCAACCATTACTTTTAATTTGTCTCCAATTACACCGTTATATCCAACTTCAAATGAACCAACTGTAGCTAATTCTGCTTTTCCAGTTCCTAAAGGTTCGCCTGAAATAACATCTCCTGTAAATAAGTTATATGGAGTAAGGTTTCCAAACGTTCCGCCTGGAGTATAGCCAGCAAAAGCTTGGTTTAAGATTGCATTGAAATCAATTCCAAGTGCAGTTCCCAAACCTCTAATCGAAGCAAATTGAGGAAGTGCAGCATAAGCAGCATTCATACCTTCAATAGATGCTGGAGCTACTGCACCATACAGGTATGCATTTGGTACTGAGGTAGATCCTTGTGGAATTGTAGCTCCTCCAAATGCTGGAAGTGCAATAGGAGCATTAGGAGCAAAATTTTGTTCCTCAATATCTCCTGCTAACCATACGTCATATGCACCTGGAATAATTACAGATACTGGGAAATCAATAAATGACTGTAACGCAGCTGGCGCTCCTGTTGAAAGGTTATAAGATGCTCTAAACGTATTTTTATCATTGGCTTTATAAACCAATGCAACGCGTGGAGAGAATCCAGCTTCATCCAAAATATTGAAATTGTCATAGCGTGCTGCATAGGTCAATTCTAATTTATCAGTAAGTTCTGATGTACCTTGAAGGTAAGCACCAGTTATGATATAATCATCGTTATCATCGTTTCTACCATACAGTGTGTAATCAGAATTTCCTTTAATATTTCTGTGATCAATACCTACTGTGAAGTTAGAGTTTAAGAAACTTGGAATATCAAAGTTGTACTGAATTTGTGCGTCAAGAGATGAACGTTCAGCAACTTGACGGAAACCTGAGTTATATAAGAAGGTTGGATTATTTTCATCTCCACCATCATTATTATTGTAGAATACTTGAGCAAACAACCCACCTGATTGAATTCTACCTTGTAGCCAAAAATCTTGACCATCTTGGAATCCAGCTCCTTGTGAATTAAAGAAAAGCGCACCACCTTTTGCATATCCAGAAGATAAAAATGCACTTGTTGTTTCATTTGGTCTAAATTCTAAGTGAGCATTCACAGAGAAATTTTCGTATTCAGTTGCAAGTGGATTTCCATCGTATAAATCCAAAAGTAATTCTCCTCTTCTTGTAGGATCAATCACATTGTTTTCAGTGACAGGCTGATAGATTTCACGTTGGAAGCCAGCAATTATATCTGCATCCTCCACTGGGTCTAATTGAAAATCATTTCCAGCTGACCATTTGGCATTAATTTTATAACCAAATTTTTTGTCATCAGTTGCAAAAGCATGACGGATTGCAGCTCCACGAGTATCTAAAGTTCCACGAATCAATTCCACTGTAGTTCCAGGATGATCGATAGGATTTTTAGAGATAAAGTGAACAACCCCTGAAGTTACAGATGGACCGTAAAGTGCAGAAGCAGCCCCGCGAACAACCTCGATTCTTGCTAAGTCAATGTTAGAAAGTCCAGACTGTTGTGTAAAGAATGTTCCTGCAGCAGGAGTTGACAAGAAACGGTAATCCAAGATTGGAAACGCAGACGTTCCAAATACACCTCCAGCAGAACGCATTTCGATGTTAATTGTGTTTACCGATTGTTGTTGAAGCTGAACCCCAGGTACATTCATCAAGTGACGAACTGGGTCAACTGCAACAGCAGAATTCTCAATGTCTTTTGATGAAATTACACTAACTGATGCTGGTGCTTCTTGTACTTTTTGAGGACGTCTTGAAGCTGAAATAATAATTTCGTCAAGATTTTCTCCTGGCTGAAGCGAAAAGCTTAGTGATTGATCTGCCGAACTGACTACGATCGATTGAGATGAAAATCCGATGTTACTTGCATCCATTGTAAATGGAGGTGTTTGAGAAGTAACGATTACGAAGTTTCCATCAAAGTCGGTAGTTGTTCCAACATTTGTTCCCTGAATAATAATATTTGCTCCAGGAATGGGTTCATTGGTTTCAGCATCTTTTACAGTTCCACGAATGGTGGTCTGTGCCAAGATGATGTTAACACATAACAATGCAAAGAATGTTAGTGAAAATTTGAATTTGTTTTTTTTCATAATTGAGTTGATTTTAATTATTACTGGTTACCAGAAGTTAAATAAAAATCAAGAATACGGTTTGAAATGGGGGTAAGGTAGGGATATTGGAAATCATGTCCCATACCTGAAAGATAGTAAGATTTTACGTCTTTTAAGCAATCGACATATTTTTTTGCATGTTCAATTGGAATTAACGCATCATCTTCTCCGTGAATAATTAAGGTTGGCACATGAATTTCTTTTAATTTTTTTAGCATTGAGCCTGATTTTCGAATGGCACTCACATGTTTTTCAAAAGACTTTCTATGATACCCATTACGGTGTTTAATTTCATAACTTACCTCATTAAAAAAACGCTTTAAATCGAGTGAATACAATCCTTTTCCAACCCAAAGTTGCCTTTCTGCTAAGTGCATTTTTATTTGTTTTCGAAAATCATTTTTTGCCGACAGAAATCCGATAAAAACACTTCGAAGTCGTTTTTGAATGGCTTTGTTTAATCCTTTGAATTCAGGATCAAAAAAATAACCTGAGGACATAATCGAGCATAAAGAAAGTGTAGCATTTGGAAATAAATATGCAAAACGTTGGGCAATCATTCCTCCCATAGAAGCCCCAATAATATGTGCTTTATCGATATTTAATGCGTTCAATACTGCCATTGCATCACCTGCCATATCTTCTAAGGTAAATGCTGTTTTTTTAGTCCAGTCTAGAACTAAATCAGACATACCAATACCTCGATGATCAAAACGAACTACCCTGTATCCAGCATCCAAAAACGATTGGATAAAAGATTGTGGCCAAAAAAGCAGTGTATTTGCATTTCGACTTATCAAAAGAACGGTAGATTTTACCTCCTTTTTTGGACTTTGCATTTCATAGTACAACCTGATATTTCCGTTGGTGGCATATCCTGTCGTTCCAAAAATTAATTCTTGAACAGGTTGCTGACATGCTTCACGAACAAAGTCATCAAAATAGGCATTGAACTCCTGTTGTTTGAACATGCTATTTATTCGAAAATAACAGCCTCTTGGTTTTCATCCCAAGTTGAATAACTTCCCTCGTATTTTTTATCGACTTTATTTCGTTTTATTTTCATCGTGGGTGTAATTAACCCATTTTCAACAGTCCATGCATCCTTGACAATTACGATACTTGAGATTTTTTTGTAGCCTTCAAGTTTAGCATTTACTTTTTCAAGATGATTTTTTAAGAAAGCAGTTAACTCTTCTTTTGATTTAGCTTGTCCAACTTCTGAAAGTACTCCGAGCATTAGCGGCTGTGTGATTCCTGTCCCTGCGATACAAATTTGTTCAAAATCAGTGATATCAGCAAAATAGCTTTCCAATACCAGAGGTTCGATATATTTTCCTTTAGCTGTTTTAAAAATATCTTTGACACGACCGGTGATATACAAAAATCCATCTTCATCAATATGACCTTGATCTCCTGTATAAAGCCAACCGTCTTTAATTGCTTCAGCAGTCAATTCTGGTGCTTTGTAGTATTCTTTCATCACGAAAGGACCACGCATTAAAATTTCAGAAGTTCCTTCATCAATTTTGATATCAACCTCAGGCTGAGGCAATCCTACCGAGCCAGGTTTGTTGGTAATATGTGCAGCCAACTGTGTCGTAATCGCACAGTTTTCAGTCATTCCATATCCATTAACGATATTTATTCCAATTTTTCTATACCAAGCTCTTTGGCTGCTTAACATTGGAGCTGCTCCCGATACGATAGCTCGTGCACGACTAAGTCCTAATGTCTTTTTAAATTTCTTTTTAAGAATAGTCGAAAGGATAGGAATTTTAATAAGTTTATTTAGCTTGTCTTGTGGGATTTTACCTAATATTCCCATTTGGAATTTTGTCCAAATTCTTGGAACAGCAAAAAATACTGTTGGCTGAGTATCTTGAAGGTTTTGCGCAAAAGTATCCAAACTTTCTGCAAATGAAATTGTACCTCCAAATCTAAATACAGCATATTCGACCACAATTCGCTCTGCAATATGGTTAAGCGGTAAGTAAGAAAAGAAATCATTTTTACCATTAAAATCAACTTTTAATGGGTTGGTATCTAATGTGAGTACTGCTGTTTTTGCATTTGCCAAATAGTCTAATACAACTCCTTTTGGTGTTCCAGTTGTACCCGAAGTAAAAATGATGGTCCATACATCACTCATTTTAGGAACGTGGGGGTCTTGAAGGGGTTCGAATTGGTTTATAAAGTCGTGCCATTGGTGACATTCACTTACCTTTGAATGATTCTTATAATGAGGAAAGGCGATTATAGGCATATTTGCTGGAACTCCAGCTTTTTGGTTTTCCCAATCCTCTACTTTTCCAGTAAAGAGCATATCAACATCACCAAATTCAAGGAGGGTTTTAATTTCTTTTGCTGTAAGAGTTGGATAAAATGGAACACTGATATAACCTGCCATGATGATTGCTAAATCTGCAATAATCCATTCGCGACAGTTTTTTGAAATCAATCCAATATGAGCATTTTCTCTAAGTCCAAGGGAACGAAGTCCAGTGGCTAGTTTTCTTGCTTGTTCCCCTACTTCTCCCCAAGTAGAGACCTCCCATGTATTGCCGAAGGGCTGACGTAAAAAAGGCTTATCCTTAAAGCGCTTTTCCCATTCATAAAATTTGAAGTCAAAAATTTCTTCGTTTGTCGAATTACTCATTGTAGTTTGATTTTAGTTGTACAATTCCAATGGTTTGTTCCAATGCTACTGCAATAAATAGAAACAAAGCACCATTGATTTCATAAATATACGGATCTCTTAGCTCATTTACACTATATGTAATTTCTCTTTGCATAGAAGCTTGTATTTTTAGGTATGATCTATCCCATTTTTATTTTGGTCGATGAACTTCATTTAAGGACTTTGATGCTTTCCAATTTTTCCAATTTTCATCGTTCAAATCAATGCTGGTGTATGATGTTCGTTTAGGAGAATCCCCAACTCTTATATAAAAGGCATGTAGTATATTTCCATTAAACCAAAGACCACAATGACGATTTATTCCACTTAATAACCATTTTGATAGTGGGTTAAAAGGAGTTAACCCCGCCAATAATTCCCCTGGTTTTTTAATTCCTATCTGCATTGTTATTTAGTTCTGGTTTAATTAGGCTTTATTACATTAAAATCATTCAACCTTATGCGTTTTGTAAGTCGTCTGTATTTCATTGTAGTTCCGGGCCAAATGGACGTATTTTTCCCATTCCCATTACGTAAATAATAACTGTTACACCCACCCGTACTCCAAATCATCTTATCCAATTCAGCGTGAATTTTATCGTTGTATTTCTTTTGTTTTTCAAGCTTAACGTCCAAATAATTTGATGATGGAATACGTTGTATTTTTTTTATGTAATCGATGATATAATTGAATTGTGATTCCATCATATGAACAATTGAATTGTGTCCAAGAGCTGTATTTGGTCCAACGACAAAAAGTAAATTTGGATATCCGTGTACATTAATCCCTTTAAATGCCTCTGCTCCATTTTCATTCCATTTTTCAAAAAGATTTTCTTGGTCTAATCCTTTGATTTTATAAATATGCGAAAAAGTTGTTGTTTTAAACCCTGTCCCATATATAATGGCATCTACCTCAATTTCTTCACCTTTTTGATTGCGAATTCCATATTCAGTAAATTCTGAAATAGGGGAGGTTTCTAGATGCACATTTGCTTGGGTTAGTGTGGGGTAATATTCATCTGAGATAAGAACACGTTTACATCCAATTTCATAATTTGGCATTAGTTTTCTTCGTAAATCATTATTTTCTATTTGGTTGTGAAGGTGAGCAATTGCCTCTTTTTTTCGCCATGCTCTTATTTTATTGTCTTTGTATTGACTTAGTCCTCGAAACTCAAGAACCCAATAAATTACCTCACGCCAAAACCGTGAATAAAACGGGTATTTACGAAAACGTTTCTTAGACACTTCCGTAAATTTTTGGTTGTCTTTTTTTCCAATCCAAGGGGCTGTTCGTTGAAAAACCGTCAGCTGTTTGGTCATTTTAGCGATTTTTGGAATAAATTGAATTGCACTTGCTCCTGTTCCAATCACTGCAACACGTTTCCCTTTTAAATCATAGTTGTGATTCCAATGAAGTGAATGAAAACGTTCTCCTTTAAAAAGCGTATCATTTTTAAAGGTTGGAATAATGGGTTCGTTTAGAGGTCCAGAACAAGAAATCACTGTTCGTGATTTGAAGAGTTGTTTTTTTTTGGTGTGAATTTCCCAGTTTCCTTCTGTTGCTTGAAAAATAATTTCATCTACTTCTGTAGCATATTGGATATGTGTATCAATTCCATATTCAGTCACACAGTGTTTTAAGTAATTTAAAATCTCGTTGTGTGGAGAAAAAGATTCCGACCAATTTGGATTTAATTCAAAGGAGTAGGAATACAAAAATGATGGAATATCACAAGCACAACCCGGATAGGTATTGTCTCTCCATGTCCCTCCAATTTCATTTTTGCGTTCCAGCAATAAAAAGTTGTGAATTCCAGCCTTTTTTAGTTGAATTGCAGCTCCAATTCCAGCAAACCCCCCTCCAATGATAATGGTTTCGTATGTGTTTTTTTGCATTTACTGAAATTATAGGGTCGACTATTTTTTATTCTTTGTATGCAATATACAAATATTTGTAAATTTTACTAATTCTGTATTTTATTTTTAATTTCTAAATAACGTGTTTTGTCAATTGAATAACCCATTACAAAAAAGATTCCACTGAGATAGATAAGTAAAAGTAAAGGACCTCCAATAATACCAAGACCATTAATCACTTCTGGGTGTATTTCACTCACCTGGGTTACCTGTTTTGGGAACGCTATAAAATCGAGGAGTACACCTGCAAAAAAATAACCAAATCCAACGGTACATTTATAGGCAAAAGACATGGTGGAAAAGAAAAACCCTTCATTTCTTTCGTTGTAAATCGATTGATATTCGTCTACCACATCTGCCATCATTGAGTTTGTCACAGCAATAGAGACCCAAAGAAAATTATAGGCAATAAAAAGCGTCAATAAATAGGCGGGTAATAATCCACTACTTCCGTTTTCAGGAAAAAGGTTAACCAAGCGCATTAAAAATGGCAGACTAAAAAAAAGTCCGAAGATTAGTGTACTAAATACAACACTTTTCTTTTTGTCTAAAAAACGACCCATTAATGGCGCAATAAACAGTGAAGTGATTCCCCCAAGTCCACTAGCAATGGGAAGTATGGCTAATTGACGTTCGCTTAATTCAAAGAAATAAGTTGTAAAATAAGTGGTTAAAACAGTCCCTATGCCAAGACCGATATAAACAATCATACTATAGCTTACAAGGCTGGTATAGGCAGGTAATTTAATTGCTTCTTTCAGGTTTTTAAGGCTTGATTTTAATCCTTTTTCTGATTCATTTTGTATACTTTGTGGCAGGTTTGGAATTGATGATTTTGTCCCATAACTACTAATCAAAATTACAGTAGTTGCAAGCACACCACAAAGCAATGCAAATTTAGAATAGGCAGCTTCATTGAATAAACCGTTGGAAAACTCTTCGGTTGGAGAAAAGAAAATAACAAGCCCAAAAATTAAAATCAAAGGACCTACAAAGGAGGAAAACATAACACGATAACTCGTAACCGAAGTTCGCTCCTCATAATCATCTGTCAATTCAGCGCCCAATGACATTCCAGGGACTATAAATAAGGTAAGAGATACACGAACCAGCACAGAAAACACAGTTAGCCACAAAAACAAACCCATTTGATCTAGATTCTCAGGAGGGCTAAAAAGCAGAAATAATGTAAGACCTAGTGGGAAGGCAGATAGAATCATAAATGGATGCCGACGTCCAAGAGTTTTAGATTTCCATCGATCGGAAAGCGTACCGACCCACGGATCGGTAACTGCATCAAACAATAGAGCGATGACCGTCGCAAGCCCTGTATATGTGGCATTTAAGCCAAGAATTTGACTGAAATAAAAAAACAAAAACAGCTGGAATAATGCATCTTTTATCCCTTGTGCCGAAAAGCCAAAACCATATAAAAATTTAATCCGTTTATTGAGCTTCATCCATTTTGTTTTTTAACTAGATGTATAAAAATAATTAAAATTATGTTCTAAATACAGAAAAATTAAATAATTTAGTATTTAACATACAGTTTTATTATGCAAAAACTTAGTGCCACGAAGACACGAATCATTCAAACAGCCATTTCATTGTACAATGAACATGGAATGTTTCATGTGTTGAATCAAGATATCGCGGAAGCGGCAGATATTTCACTAAGTAATTTCAATTATCATTTCCCTAAAAAGAAAGATTTGATTTTTACAGTCTGTGGATATTTAAGTTATGTACTTCATCACAGAATAAAACAAAATTCACTTTTAACCAATGATGGAATTATTCTTGAATTAAATCGAATATTTCTTCAATTCGAACATGATTTTAGATTTTTTTATCTCGATACACACAACATCTTGCGTACACATCCCGATTTAAAAAAAGAAATGGAATTACAAGTCAAACAAGATATTCAAATGATTAAAAACCTTAATTACATTGCCATTGGGAAAGGATACATGGAATTTGAACCAACCAATTTTAAAGGATTGTATGATATTATTGCAAATCAAATATGGATGATTAGTCACTTTTGGTATGCACAGTCTACTTTAAAAAAGGAGGAAGGGAATATTCTAATTCAAGGATTGGAACAATGTTATGCAATTTTGTACCCACATTTAACCCCGCTAGGTAAAGAGGTATATTCAAACTTCATAAAAGAACAAGCCCAATAATAAATACACTCATTATTTTAAATGAATGGGCTATATTTTTTAAGAAGACTTTTGAGAGAAGGAATTGAAAGCCACAATGATTTCCATACTATGTTAAAAATTGGTACATTCAACAACGAAAGATCCTTTATATTCAATGAATTAGATCGTAGTAGTCTAAAAGCATTGTTTTTAAGTTCAATAAAAATATATTTAAGAATAAAATTAACACCACAAAACAATGAGAGAAGCAGTACTTGTATCCACAGCACGCACACCTATTGGCAAAGCCTACAGAGGAGCTTATAACAACACGCAAGCACCAACTTTGGCTGGAATTGCCATTGCAGAGGCAGTAAAACGTGCGGGAGTTGATCCTGAAAAAATTGATGATGTAATTCTTGGTGCAGCTTTACAACAAGGAACAACAGGAGCAAACATAGGTAGAAATGCTTCTTTAGCTGCTGGTCTTCCAGCTTCTGTACCTGGAATGTCGATTGACCGTCAGTGTTCTTCTGGAATGATGGCAATTGCAACTGCTGCAAAACAAATTATTTCTGATGGAATGGACGTTGTTGTTGGTGGTGGAGTAGAATCAATTAGTTTGGTGCAAAACGAACATATGAATACCCACCGTATGATTGATAAAGCACTGGTGGCAAAACACAAACATATTTATATGCCAATGTTACATACAGCCGAAATTGTAGCTAATCGATACAATATTAGTAGGGAGGCACAAGACGAATATGCACTGCAAAGTCAGCAACGAACAGCAGCTGCACAGCTGGATGGAAAATTTGACGATGAAATTATATCTACAACAACCAGTATGGGTGTGATGGATAGAGAAACCAAAGAAATTAGTTTTCACGATTTTACCTTAGATAAAGATCAAGGGAACCGACCCGATACACAAATGGAAGGGCTTTCTGCTTTAAAACCGGTGATTGAAAAAGGATGTATTACTGCTGGAAACGCAAGTCAATTATCTGACGGTGCATCTGCATCGGTTTTGATGGAAGGGGCTGTTGCTGCAAAACATAACCTAACTCCCCTTGGAATATATCGTGGAATTGCAGTGGCTGGATGTGAACCTGATGAAATGGGAATTGGACCTATTTATGCAATTCCAAAACTCTTGAAACAACACGGTCTAAAAATGGATGACATTGGATTATGGGAACTCAATGAGGCATTTGCCGTTCAAGTGATCTATTGTCGCGACCACTTGGGAATTCCCAATGAACTAATGAATGTAAATGGAGGAGCAATATCCATTGGACACCCTTATGGAATGTCTGGTGCAAGAATGGTTGCCCATGCTTTGATTGAAGGTAAAAGAACAGGCGCAAAATACGTTGTTTCAACCATGTGTGTTGGTGGTGGAATGGGGGCTGCTGGTTTGTTTGAAGTTGTTTAAAAATAAGCCTTACTTTTTTTATTTTGCTCAAACTTTTTTCTATTAGGTAGGTCTAACCTGTATGCGGATTGCATTAGATTCTAAATTAATTCAAAAAGAAGTGTCTTCTATCGTGTCATACGACTTCAATCAACTTCTCGATACACATCATCAACAACTCTACTGGATGATTAAAAATTGTAGTTAGCCACGACGACACGGAAGATATATTACAAAATACTTGGATTAAAATTTATAAGGGCTTACCCAAATTTGAAGGAAAAAGCGTTAACACCATGGTGTAAATCACAAAGGAAAAGAAAAGCACAAAGATAAAAAAGACGATCACCATCGCTAGGTAACCGTCGGACGCTCCTGATCAAAGGCAAGGAATTCGTTTTCTAAAACAATTTCTTTGAGTCTTTCAACGGTGGTCCAGATTTCCTCAAAACTAATATAGAGAGGAGCAATACCCAAACGAATAAATCGATTTGGTCTAAAGTCAGGAATGATTTTAGGTCGATTCTTTTTCCCTTCCATAAGGGCTTTGCAAATTCTCCAAGATTCGTGATGCGATATTGTTATATGCGATCCTCTTTTGGCACTATTGGGAGGGCTTTCTAGGGTGTATCCCAAGGGGATTAATTCAGTTTCAATTCCCAGTTGTAAAAAAGAAGTTAAGGCTTCGCTTTTCTTTCGAATGGATTCTATTCCAGCAGTATGGGTCAGGTCAATTCCAGCCTCCATAGCAGCAATGGAAAGTATGGACGGGGTTCCAGCATCAAATTTTTCAATTCCTCTTGAAGGAATAAATTCAGCTGAAAAATCAAATGGACGAGCATGTCCAAACCATCCTTGGATTGGTGTGTTTAAATAAGGTAATATAGAAGCCGAAACATATAAAAAAGCAGGCGCTCCTGGTCCTCCATTCAAATATTTGTAGGTACAGCCAACTGCAGCCAAGGTGTCTGTTTCTTTTAGGTCAATATGTACCGCACCAACTGCATGACTCAAATCCCAAATAATGATGCTTTGGTGTTCCTTGGCAAATAGATTTAGTGCTTTCATTGGATATAAATAAGCACTTTTATAACTGACTAAACTCAAACAAACAATTCCAGAGTTTTCCTTGATTTTAGCTTTTAACAATTCAATGTCAGCTTCCAAATCGGAAGAGTAATTGACTATAGTTGGGGAAGCAATTGAAAATGATGCACCAAGTCCCTGAAGGATGTAATTGTCTGTTGGAAAATTCAAACAATCGCTTATTAGATGAGTTGGATACTTCCCTGAAGCCAATAAGCCGTGAACTAGTTTATATAAATTCACTGATGTGGAATCTCCTATACTGACTGTGTTTTGGTCTGCATGAAGAATCTTTTCAAGTGTTCTACTAATTCTTTTTGGTAATTCAAGCCAATGATCATTCCAGCTTCGTATTAGTTTACTTCCCCATTGTTTTTCGATAACTTCCCCGATAATTTCAGGAACATTTAGGGGTAGCTTCCCTAAAGAATTTCCATCGAGGTAAATTTCATTTTCATTTACACCAAAGGAATACCTAAACTTGGCTAGTGCATCTTTTTTATCGCTTTCTTGTGCAGTTTTTTTGGAAAACACCTTTAGTTGTGATTAAAAAATGGAATTAGTTCATTTACCCAAAGGGCATACATTTGATCACTTGGATGAAGACCATCAGCGGCAACTAACTCAGGTTGCTCTGGTGCACGTCTAGAAATAGGTGTGATATCAAAATAGGAAATATTTCGTGCTGCACATTCTAGAGCAATAACTTGGTTAAATGCATCAATTTCCAATGCAATTTGAGCGCTGTCTCTTGAAACTGCAAATGGAGTTACACCCCAATCAGGAATAGAAAGCACAAAGACATGCTTTTCATTTCCATTGGCATAGGCAATCGCACGTTCAAGCAATTCAATGAATTGAGTTCTAAACTCTTCAACCGACCTTCCTCTGTATTGGTTATTAACTCCGATTAGAAGCGATACATAATCATAGGGTTCTTCAAGTGTTGTAATTTCAATTGCAGCGATTAATTCGTCAGTGGTCCACCCTGTTTTTGCAACTATAGTAGGTGGGTCAAAAGGGATATTCATAGCATTAAGACGATTGACCAACTGAACAGGCCATCGTTTGTTTATCTCCACACTTTCCCCAATGGTGTAACTGTCTCCAAGAGCAAGAAAACGTTTTGATTCCTCTTGAGGTTTGTTGGTTGGATTATTGCATGCAATAAAGGAAAAACACAACAATGAAAGAAGTCTAATGATCATTTTTACAAGGATTTATCGTGATGGATATTCAGCAGAAGTTCCTTCCCAGTCTGGGTCAGCCGCTCCCTCCCAATTTCCAGTTTTTGGATGACGTGCAACAGCATGAACACGACCAAATCGAGCAATTTCATCAATCATATTTATAGGCATATCAAAAGCTGATGCAGGAGCATTGAGTTCCTCTAGTCCGGTGTGATTTTCAACCCAAAGAGTTCCTTGATAAGGATATACACGAGGAAGCATTAAGGCTTTTTGCAATGGATGATTTTGACCAATATAACGACTAATAACTTGGGTGACAGCCGTTACAATTCGACTTCCTCCTGCAGCACCTAGGGCAAGAACAAGTTGATCGTCCTTACTTACAAAAGTAGGTGATATATGTGAATTTGCACGATCACCTGGTTTGTAATCTCCTAAGTATCCTCCAAGGGTTACTGCATAGATAAAACCAAGCCCTTTGGTCGCAACTTTAGAACCCATCAAGGGACCTACAGTTTGCGTGAGTGAAACAACATTCCCCCATTGATCTGCAGTTGTCAAATGGGTGGTATGTCCATCGATTGAAGTCCAAGAAATAGGCTGATTTGTATTGAAATCCTCTTTGTGTGCAATTGATGCAGAATCGAGAGTTTTAGCTAACTTTCCTGCATCTTCATAGGATAAAATAAATGCTAGGGAGTCAGGATCAGATTGTGCTTTTCTGTATTCATACGCTAATGCAGTTGCTTTACCTATTGCTTGTTTCCATTCTGTTTCTGTATTAGGTTGTTTCATTTGATCTAAAATCTGAAGAATTTGAACTGTGATTGCTCCATACGAAGGTAAAAAAAGTGAACTTATTTGATGCTCTTTAAATTTTCCTTGAACTATTCTAGAATCAAGTGCGGTATAGTTTTTTAAATCTTCAAGGGTAAGTATGCCTCCATTGGCTTGGATGTCATCAACCATTTTTTTTGCAACTTCTCCTTCGTAAAATCCTTTTTTACCGTCTGATGCAATTTTCTTAAGCACTTCTGCAAGTGCAGTTTGAACAACAATTTCACCAGCTTGAAAAGCCGACTTATCTTCCTTTAAAAAGTGGGTAGATGTTCCTTCGAATTCTTGAATTTGCTCCAATGCCATTTGTTGTCGCAATGCTTCTCCAGGTAAAATTGAATATCCATTTTGCGCATACCCAATAGCTGGGTTCATCACAGTTTGTAAAGGAAGTGTTCCGTGTTCCTTATGTAGTTTAATTAGCCCGGCTACTACTCCTGGAATTCCAATTGTAGGATAACCATAACTATGTTTTTCAGCTGATGGGGTATAATTAATCGGTACTTCTGTAGAAGCATCTACTCCAGAAATTGTCCCATCTGTTTTCCTGTAGATTGCCTGGAGTCTACCTCCAATTCCACTCATACTTGGCTCAACCACAGCTAATGTAAATGCTGCTGCAACTGCTGCATCAAAAGCATTTCCACCTTGAGCATACATTGCCTTTCCAGCATTTGATGCCAATGGCTGTGCGGCTGAAATAACACTATTAGTTGGTTCCGCATCCCAATTGTTCGATTTTTTGGGCGATAAAGGTGTGCATGAGATAAAGATTAATACGGATATGGGAAGGACAAAAGAGATTCTAAAAAAAGACATAATTAACTATAATTTACAGCAAGATAAAAACTAAAAATGAAGCTAACGATTTTCATTTCGTTTATTTTAAGTGAATCTATTAAAAAAGTAATTGAAGCCAATTTATGACTGCTTCATTTTTTTATTATCTGTATGATCTAATCAATAGGTAATAGAGAAGAATCAATCGATGGGAGTATTCGAAGTGCATTTTTGTAGTATAGTTTTCGCAATACCGTATCAGGTAAATCCAACCCATACATTTTCCAAAAAGCATGACGTTTTCGATAATAATTAAAATACTCGTCTTTGGTTTCTAACACCCTAAAATAGGTGTAGTACTCAGCTACATTATATGAATCTTTGCCAAATAAAATACGATCTTGGTAGTCAATAAAAAATTGACGTGCGCTACGAGGTTGTCGCCCTAACTCGGCAAGTACTGCACCAATTTCAGTCATGACATTTGGGTAGCTATCGAGATGATTTCCCAAGCGAGTTAAATCATTTCCCATCCATCCAAGATGAGCATTAATAAACGTCGTATTCGGATGTTTTTTAAAGATATGATGTTGTTCTGCCAAGATAGACTCAAAAGAGGGTATTTTTTTAGGGTCTCTATATCGACTGGGTTTTTGCTTAAGCTCCAACCAGCGCTCATTGTTTTTATCTTTTGGTAACCAAAAAGAAGCCGGCTCAGCGGAGTGAATAAGCACAGGAAAACCCAATTCTCCACAGGCTTCCCAAATGGGGTCTAAACGTTCATCATCAATGGAAATTCTTTTTCCATTCGAATCAACGTCAGTCAATCCTAACCCTTTATACACCTTGAGTCCAATGGCTCCGTCTTCTTTTGCTTTTCGTAAAATGGCAAGGTTATTTTCCATAAAATCAGGAGAATCAATTTCCTCCCAGTCAAGATTGACAAATAGACCGAATCGGTTGGGTGCATTTTCCTTCACATTGTCAAGGCACTCTTTTAGATATAAACCACGAAAACCACTCAAATTCACCATGAATGCCATGTTTAAACTATCCATTTCTGCTGTTAGTTTAGATAAGTCTTTGAGGGGCATATCAAATTGATGATTATGCACATCAATAAAGGGATATTTAGCCTTTGTAATGGGATTTTCTTCAACAATTAGTGTAGAAGGAGGGTTGTATTGCTCAAAAGGCATAATGTCAGATTGATACTGAATCTGTCGAATAATATATAAGGTTAACCCTCCCAATAGTGAAAGGAAGATAGCTGCTTTAAAAAAGTTTTTTAGACCAAACAAGGTACTTTTAGTTTAGTGGAAGACTTACAGAAGTAGTGTCCCATTGCATTTTAAGTGACAAACTTAGACTGTCTTGTACAAAATTAATTGTGAACTGTTCGATTGGTGTAAGTAAATTTGCCGAAGGTATTTTTACACGAAGTACATCTTTGGTGTAGTCAGGTTCGCTATATCCAAAAGAATTAAACGCTTCATTCAATACAATAGTCCAGTG
>JAUROD010000002.1 GCA_030835845.1 Flavobacteriaceae bacterium | reverse complement strand
ATATCCAAATCAATCTTTGTCAGATTTAGAAGGCTCTACAATTTATAATAAATTTACTTTGGAACTACGTTATCCAATCACCCTAAAGCCCTCAGCTTCAATTTATGCATTAAGCTTTTTAGAGTCTGGAAGAGGATATAATAGTTTTAAAGATTTTAATCCATTTAATTCCAATCGGTCTGCAGGTATGGGAGTTCGAATCTTTATGCCTGCATTCGGTTTATTAGGAATCGACTTTGGATATGGATTTGATAATCAAGATCCAAGCCTACGTTCTCCGAACGGATGGGAGACGCATTTTATTATTGGACAACAATTTTAACCACATTGGCACAAATATTTAAAATGACATCAATTCGAGCAACACTTCTCGTGTTAGGCATTTGTATATCCTCGTTTGTTTTTGCTCAACGCGGTGTAAGGATTGTATATATTGATATGGATTTTATCCTTGAAAATGTAAAGGAATATCAAACTGCAAACCAACTTCTTGCCCAAAATGTGGAAGAGTGGAAAAAAGATATTGAATTAAAAAAAATGCAGCTAAAAAATCTTGAGGACGAACTCAATGCTGAAAAAATTCTTTTGACTGACGAATTGGTTGAAGATCGAAAAGCAGAACTCGATATTTTTCGAGAGGAAATCATTTCTCAACAACAACTTTATTTTGGTCCAGAGGGGGCTTATGTTCAACAAAAAAATAAACTACTTGTTCCAATTCAAGACAAAGTGCTTGGAATTGTTCAAAAAATAGCTGTTGAACGAAAATATGACTTTGTTTTTGACCGTTCTTCTGACTTGGTTATGCTTTATTCCGCAAAAAATTACGATATTAGCGACCTAGTTTTAAAACGTATAAACGTTCAGGAGAGAATTGAGGAAAGAAAAGAGAGAATTAATAATCTCAATAACAAAACTGAACAAGTAAAAAAGAATTAATATTATCAAATTAAATTATCCATGAAAAACGTAAAATCTTTATTTATTGCTATTTTGATGGCATTGCCAATGGTTACTTTTGCACAGTCAAAAATTGCCCACATTGACACGCAAAAATTAATCAGTGAAATGCCAGAAGTGATTGCTGCACAAAAACAGCTTCAGGAATTAGAAAAAACGTACACTACAGAAATAGAAAATACGTACAAAGAATTTCAAACTAAAGCACAGTCTTACTCTGCTGATGCAGCCAATCAAACTGAAGTGACTAACCAAGCGCGTCAAAAAGAATTGGAAACAATGCAACAAAACATTGCTCAATATAGAGAAACAGCCTCACAAGACCTTCAAAAAAAGCAGGTTGAAATGATGCGTCCTCTTTATGACAAAGCACGTGAAGCTATTGAAAAAGTAGCTTCTGCTCAAGGTTTTGACTATGTACTTGATTCATCTTCTGCTGGAAGTGTTATCATGGCTAAAGGAAAAGACCTTATCTCTGATGTACGTACTGAATTAGGATTCTAAATCGCTATTCAACATAAATTATAACCACTTATTTATTTAAGTGGTTTTTTTTTGGAATGAAACAAGGAATTGGATTTATCGACTCAGGTATAGGGGGACTAAGCCTTCGCACTGCCATGATTGAGTTATTACCCTTTGAGCAAATCACCTATATCGCAGATGAGGCATTTTCTCCTTATGGAGAAAAAACTGCTGAAGTAATCTTAAAGCGATGCCAATTATTAACAGATGAGCTAATCCAAAAAAAGTGTAAAGTGGTCGTGTTGGCGTGTAATACTGCAACCACACAAGTAATTAATCAACTTCGTCATGATTATTCTATTCCCTTTGTGGGAATTGAACCTGCAATTAAGCCCGCAGCACTTGGTTCAAAAACAGGTGTAATAGGTGTCCTTGCAACTAAAGGAACTTTAAATAGCCAATTATTTCATCAAAATAGTCTTTTACAAAGTAAGAAAATCACAATAGTTGAACAAGTTGGAACAGGGCTTATTGAGTGTGTCGAAAATGGAAAAATAAATGATGAATCGACAAGAAATTTATTGCGAAGTTTTTTGACGCCTATGATTGAAAAAGGGATTGACCGCTTAGTATTAGGGTGTACTCATTATCCTTTTTTAGAGCCTGTAATTCAAAAAATTGTACCTCCAGAAGTTGAAATTATTGATAATAGTCGTGCAGTAATTCAACAGCTAAAACGTATTTTAACAGAACAAGGGAATTTAGAATTAGGGTTTGAAAGACCAAAGCATCTTTTTTTCTCAACAAAAACAAATTCAAGATTGAAAAATTTCCTAGAAAAGGACGAGGAATTTAACTTTCTTTCGATTTAAACCAGTTGGAGTAAAAGAGGTAATTATTGGCTATTCGTTCGATCTCACCTTTTTGAAGGTTAGGGTCAACTGACTTTATTTTTTTTGCTGGAATCCCCGCATAAATTGACCCCTCTTCAACAATTGTATTTTGAGTAACTACACTTCCAGCTGCAATGATGCTATTCGAATGTATTACACAATCATCCATTATTATACTTCCCATCCCAATTAAAACACTATCATGAATAGTACAGCCGTGGACAATAGCGTTGTGACCAATGGAGACATCATGACCGATTGTAGTGGGTGATTTTTGATAGGTTGCATGAATAACTGCACCGTCTTGAATGTTTACTCGATTTCCAATTCGTATAGAATGTACATCACCTCTAATAACCGCTTGATACCAAACTGAACATTGATCTCCTAGAATTAAATCGCCAATCAATGTTGCATTTTCAGCAAAGAAACAATCTTCTCCCCATTGAGGTGTGTATCCACGAACTGTTTTAATTAGCATGTTGTATTTGTAAAAGTGATAAACTCACCATTGAAGTAATACATTATTTAATAAAAGTAGCTAAAAATATTAGACAGTATTGAAGAACTTAAAAAAAGACGTAAAATCATCTAATTCAAACCATGGAAAGACGTAGTTTTCCTTAATTTTGTAAAAAAAATATGAGAAATACACTTGTTCACTCGTTTATCAAAGAGGATGAAAATTTTGCACGATTTGAATTCAATATTACTATTGGTATTTCTGAACCGCGAAAATATAATTCAGTTGAAGAAACAAAAAATGCACCCTTAGCGCAACAAATGTTTTATCTGCCTTTTGTCAAATCCGTACAATTATTTGACAATGGTATTGAATTAGAACGTTTTGACATACTAGACTGGAAAGACGTTATTGAAGAAGTTACAAAGGAAATTCAAAACTATCTTAATCAAGATGGTGAAATAATCAAAGAACAAGTAACAAAAAAAGTACCTGTGACAATCTATGCTGAAAGTACTCCTAACCCTTCAGTAATGAAATTCGTAGCCAATAAAACTCTGGTTTCTAAAATTCATGAATTCAAAAAAGTTGAAGACACGATCTCAGCTCCAATGATTCAAGAATTATTTTTTTTCCCCTTTGTAGGTGAGGTTTTTGTGGATGCCAATTATCTTTCGATTACCAAAAAAGAAGGTATTGAATGGGATGCGATTGCAATGGAAGTTCGTGAATTTATTCGTCAGTATTTGGAACAAGAAAAACCAATTGTATTGGAATCTGTCCAAGAAAATAAAAATGTTGTTTCTACTGAAATTGATTTGAGCAAGTTGGATCAAACCTCTCAAGAGATTGTTAAAATTATTGAAGATTATATAAAGCCTGCAGTAGCATCTGATGGTGGAAATATCCTTTTTGATTCCTATAATACAGAAGACAAATCGGTACAAGTAGTATTACAGGGGGCTTGTAGTGGTTGTCCATCCTCCACGTTTACATTAAAAAATGGAATCGAGAATATGTTAAAGGAAATGTTACCTGGTAAAGTAGCGAGTGTTACTGCTTTAAACGGATAATTGTGTCTTCTCCTTCATATACAAACGCACTTATCTACTCTCAAAGTCCTTATCTAAAACAACATGCTCACAATCCTGTGGATTGGATTGAATGGAACGAGGAGGCGATTAGCTTAGCAAAACAAGAAAATCGTTTACTGCTAATTAGTATTGGATATGCTGCATGTCATTGGTGTCATGTGATGGAACGTGAGTCTTTTGAAGATGAAGAGGTAGCATCATTAATGAATCAGAATTATTTGTGCATAAAAATTGATAGGGAAGAACGTCCAGATTTGGATCAAGTCTATATGCAAGCTCTTCAGCTTCTTTCTGGTCAGGGTGGTTGGCCGTTAAATATTGTGGCACTTCCCGACGGTCGAGCTGTTTGGGGTGGAACCTATTTTCCAAAAGAAAATTGGATAAATGCATTGGGGCAGATTGCTAAACTTCACACGGAACAACCCCTAAAATTAAGAAAATATGCTGGTCAATTGGTTGAGGGTATGCTTGAAATTGAAGCTGGAAAAGAGATCATAGATAACCCCCTTTCAGATAATGATATTGATATTGCATTATCACGTATAGAACAACGTATTGACCCTGTTTGGGGAGGGATGAAAGGTGCTCCGAAATTTATGATGCCGACATTGATTAGGTTATGGATGAGTGTAGGAGGAAATCTTAATGAGCATGCACATTTTTCACTCGAAAAAATGGGTTTAGGCGGACTCTTTGATGTAGTTGAAGGGGGTTTTTCTCGTTATTCAGTTGATGAAAGGTGGCATGTTCCTCATTTTGAAAAAATGGGATATGACAATGGACAACTAATTGAAACCTTCAGTCTTGCATATCGACAAAAACCTTCAGCACTCTACAGCGAAGTAGTTGAAAAAACCATTAATTTTTTAAATGATAATCTTAAATCTCCTGAGGGAGGTTTTTATGCTTCACTGGATGCCGATAGCACCAACTTAGATGGAGAATTGGAGGAAGGTGCTTTTTATGTATGGAACTTGAAAGAGATTGAGCAAATAATCAAAAAATCAGAACATAAATATTTTAAAAAATACTACAACATCAATTCATTGGGAAAGTGGGAAAAAGATAATTTTATCCTCTTCCGTACTCAAAATGCAAAAGATTTTTCGATAGAAAATAAAATCCCATTATCTACTATTTCGGTTTGGGAATCTGACTTATTGAAGTATCGTTTAAATCGATCAAAACCTAGGCTTGATGATAAAATAATCTGTGGGTGGAATGCACTGATTGGTAGTGGATTACTTGCTGCATACCAAAGTTTTAACAATCCTAAATTCAAAAAAATGGCACTTGGTTGCCTTGAGAATATTGAAAAAAAGTTTGTTCAAAAAAATGGTCAATTATTAAGGATAAACAATTTTGAGGGTCCTAAAATTGATGGTTTTTTAGAGGACTATGCAACGAGTATTAAATGTTTTATCGATGCATATGAAACCTTATTCGATAATCATTTTCTATTACTTGCTAAGTCAATAGCAGAGTATAGTCTTGAGCATTTTAAGACTGGTAAATCTCCTCTATTCTATTTTTCGAAAGCCAATGCACTTCCTGTTCAAACAAAAGAAACAAATGACAACGTAATCCCTTCATCGAATGCCTTAATGGCAGAAAATTTAATCCGGTTGGCTGTCCATCTAGATATTTCTGAATGGCATCAATTGGCTGTAAAAATGTGTAAAACCCAAGCTAATGAGATTAGGAATTACCCAAGTGCTTACAGTTATTGGTCACGTTTAATTAAGACACTCAAGTCCTTTAAAGAAATTGTTATTATTGGTCCTAATGCGGAAGATTGGGCAAAAGAATTACAGCGATTGCCTATAGAAAATATAAGTTGGGCGATAAGTAAAGACGTATCTGAGTTACCGTTATTCAAGGGACGATTTAAACCAGGTAAAACACTTATTTATTATTGCAAAAACAAGCAATGTAATCTTCCTGTAGATTCTATAATAGAATTCAAAGCGTCAATTATGCGGGATTTGATTTAGTTATTGAGTAAAAGTCTTTAAGATAAAAGGGTTCAAAATAAGCAACATCCTCAAAATCATTTATACTAAGTTTTTTAGTAACAAGTTTAATCATGTCTTTGGCAGAAGGAACAATAACAGAGTCATTATAGACTATAGAGTTGTCATTAATTAATTTCTTACATTTTTCAGCACCTGTTCCAAAAAGTATTTTGTTTCCTTTAGGGGCCCAGTTACTAAACGTTTCAGACGAAATGATTTTTGCTATTGTTGGCGAAAGTACATTTCTATTTGCATCCATAACAAGCGTAAAAACCTCATCTCTTCTAGCGTCAAGCATTGGAATCAAAACATCTTCTGGACTTGGATGAATTTGTTCTGCTAAAACCTCAAGGGTATTTACTGCAATGAGTGGAAGATTAAGAGCATAGCATAGACCCTTTGCTGTTGATACACCAATTCGCAATCCAGTATAGGATCCAGGCCCCTTACTGACAGCAATAGCAGACAAGTCGCTATAGTTTATTTTACAGTCACGCATTAATTGATCTAAAAAAAGATGTAAATGGTCAGAATGTCGAAAGTTCGCCTCGTTTTTTTCAATTAGATTAACTAATTCCCCTTTGTTGGACAAAGCCACAGAACAATTTGTCGTTGCCGTTTCAAGGTGTAAAATATATTGATTCATTCAGTACGAAATTACGTATCCCAAGAGACTTTACCCAATAATTTTTCTCCTAATGGATTGAGCACTGCTGTATTGTATTTTTTTTGTTCCCAATTACGTGGATCACCAGGAAATGCATAGCCCTCAGGTGAAATTCGATTATACCATGAGTTGATTCTCCATTCTTTTAAAGCTATATTGTCCTCCTCGGCTGGCATCATTGATATATATTGTGCAATACGAACTTTATCTTCTGACACGTTTGGTCGAATGCCGTGGGGCAAACAACTATTAAAAATCAATAAATCTCCAGCCTCTAATTTTACTTTAACAATTTTATTCTGAAGAGCTGACACATCAGGCTTAAAACGATCTCGATTTTTGGGTTGAGAAAGTTTCCATGAATCATAATTACGAAATAACCAAGGGATACATTGGAATCCTCCCATACTTTCATCCATTTGATCAGCCAAAGCCAAAACGCCTTGAACATTTTGAGGCTTAGTTTCAGGATCATAATCCCAATGAATAAAACCTTCGTAGGAAAACCCAGGTTGAATTGGAAAATTTAAATTTGCTCGATCGATGGTTACCCATAGTTTTTCTGTTCCCCATACATCAACAAAAGCATCATGAATTTTAGAATGCTGTCTGTTTTCCCATAAAAGTTGATGATTATAAACTTCAACCATGCCTGTTCCTACAAGCTCTTTCATTTTCATTTCTGCACGCTCTGCAGTATACCAAGTGGAAGGATTATTAGCTTTTTTGTCTTCAAATTCCCAAAGAAAATCAGCTGTTTTTGCGGCTTGTTTTTTTGATATAGCCTGTTTGATTATGACATACCCTTCTTCTTTCCAATGAATCCACTGTTCTTCACTTAATATACGAAATGGCTCGCCATTCGACCTGTTATTAAGGTTAATTTTACTCGATTTTGCTGTAGAAGGATTACCAGGAATATCCTTATGTGCACTAGTATAATCATTGGTATGCTGCATCTAAATCAGATTTGATTGGATACAAAATACAAAAAAAGTTTAATTTAAAAATTCAACCCTTTTGTTGCTAACTAGATATTCAGTGGGATTCCGAAATAAAATTCCAACACTTTTAGTTTAAAGATATAATCATACTTCGCTCTAACTTCATCTGAAACTGATGCTTCATATCGTTGCTTAATCTGAGTATATTCAAATGAATTCATTATTCCTGCAGAATATCTTTGTTGGGCATCGTCAAAAGCATCGTATCTAGCTTGAGTGGTTTTCATGGCAGCTTCATAAAAAGTATATGCACCATTTGTATCATTATATGCTTGATTGATATTTGCTTCCAAATCAAGTTTTTGTTGCTCTAAAAGATTCTTAGATCGTTCAATATTGATTATCGAGCGTTTTACATTGTTTTTAGCTCGAAATGAATTAAAAATGGGTATGTTCAATTGAAGTCCAAAATTATGACCATCGTTAAGACCAAGCTGATCAGCAATAGGGACTGGACCGATAACTTCACGTTGTTCAAACCTTCCGTTAACGATTTCACCAGTACCTTCAACATATCCAATCGGTACAGTAGAGAACTCACCTGTTCCGCTTAATCTGTCGCTGTACGAAATTCGGGTTGAATACCCATAAAACGCAACTAAGGAAGGCTGTAAAGCTCCTTTGGCAAGTTCAAGGTCAGTTTCAGCGATTTCTAGATTAGTTACAGCAAGTTTTATATCATTTCTGAAGGTTAGTGCTTTTTCAAAGATAGATTTTGGTGACTTCCCATTAATTTGTGAAAAAGGAACATCTAATTGTTCAAAAGCGATATCAAAATTCTCATAATCTGTAATAAGAAGTAACTGAGCAAGATTTATTTTTGTCAGTCTAAGTATATTTTCTGCTTGAACAACGGCTTGTTCTTGGCTTGCAATGGTTGCTTCAATTTCAAAAACATCACCAGCAGTAAGAATACCTGCTTCAATGAGAGTTTTAGTTCGATCTAATTCCTTTTTAGACACGTCCAATTGAGCTTTTTGAACAGATAATATTTCACGATTGAACATAATTTGCAAATAGCTATTAGCTACTAAAAGTGATATGTCTTCAGTGATATCTGCTAATTGATATTGACGTGCTAGGATAGATAAATTAGCACGGTGAAGTTGCTTTACGTTTTGTAATCCGCTATAAATGTTTAAACCTAAATTTACTCCTGCAGAAGAAAACTGAGTTGTAATATTTTCCAATAATCCGGTTGTAATATTTTGGTTTAATCCAATGTTCCAAGAGTGGCTTGTATTTGCATTTAGATTTGGAAAAAAATTAGCAATTGCCTCTTGTTTGTTAATCTGAGCATTTGCATAATCAAGTTTGTTTTGTTTGATTGTGATGTTTTTCTCAATAGCTAAATCAACGCACTCTTGAAGAGTCCATTGTTTATATTGGGCATTCAACCATAATCCTGAGATTAAGCAAAAGGCTAAAAATAATTTAATTTGTTTTTTCATTGTATAGCCCTAGTTTATATTTTCATCTTCTTCCTCGTTCTTGAACTTTTCAGTTTTATTCCAAACTTTAATCTTATCGTCAACCGTCAAACCTGATAATATTTCAACATTTACACCATCAGAAATTCCAAGTTCAATATTACGTCTTTCAAACTTTTGGTCATCAATTTGAACCTCAACATAAGGATCTTCTGTTTTTTTATCAAATTGAAGGAGTGCTTCTGAAATAGCCATTACCCCATTTTTACGTTCTAGAACAAGTGAGGCATTTGCACTATAACCTGCGCGAATAAAAAACTCTTCATCCAATACAAGATCTCCTTCAATTTTGAATTGAACAGCACCTTGTTCTTCATTGCCTTTTGGTGCTATGAATTTTAATTTTGCGGTGTAATCTTTATCCTGAATAGCTCCTAGGTTTACAGTTAAGGGCATTCCAATAACTAATTTTCCTACCTCAGCTTCATCTACTTTTCCTTCGAAAATCATTTTATTTAAATCTGCAATAATACCTATTGTTGTACCATTATTAAAGGTATTACTTTCAGTAACTTGGGCTCCTTCTTTAACTGGAATTTCGAGTACTGTCCCAGAAACTGTGGCACGCACATTAGTATTTGCTGAAGCTGCACCGCCAGCAGAACCTTGCTTAATGATTTCAAAATCACTTTGAGCGTTTAAAACATCCTGCTTTGCACGGTTATAATTTAATTCAGAATTTTGAAATTCTTGTTTAGAAATAATATCTTTTTCAAATAAAGACTTGCTTCTGTTAAAATCAATTTTTGCATTTTCAAGTACAATTTTTGCATTTGCAAGTCGACCTTTTGCACCATTAAGTTGTTGTTCGTCTGCAACTACTTTAATTTTAGCAAGTAGGTCACCCGTTTGGACAAAGTCACCTTCCTCCACATAAAGTGATTCCAAAATACCTGAAACCTGAGGTTTAATTTCAACTTCGTCCTCAGGTACAACTTTACCTGTGGCAACTGTTTTACGCTCTATATCTGTGATAAAAGCAGTTGCAGTTTCATAACTAATTGAAGCTGTACTATTTGATTTAATAAAAAAAGCTGCAGCAAAAAGAACAGCTAAAACACCCACACTAATTAGGGCATAACGGGCAAATTTATTCATAACTTGATTTTAAAATAATTATTCTTCTCTTAGAGCGTCTATGGGTTTTATACTAACTGCACGTTGTGCAGGAATTAACCCGATTAATGTTCCTAGGGTAATCATAATTGCCAATGCTCCTAGGACAAATGAAATTGGCACAGTTGGGTTTGTATAGGGGAAATCTTCTAAATTAACAGTAGCGGCATTAATTCCCGCTAAAGTAAATGCACCTAATACTATGCCTATAATACCAGCAACAAAAGTCAAGAAAACAGATTCTAACAAAATTTGCATCCTTACCTCTCCAGGAGTTGCACCAAGTGCTCTTCGCACCCCTAATTCTTTTGTTCGTTCTTTAACTGAAATCAATAAAATATTTCCAATTCCAATTACACCCGCAATTATAGTTGCAATACCAACAATTAATGAAAGTAGAGTCATACCTCTTGCAAACCCCATAATTCGATTGAAAATTTCTCCTAGGTTAAAAGATCCGAAAGCACGTTCATCTTCTGGAGCAACACGATGAATACGCTTTAAGGTTTGCTTGACCTTTTTTTCAACCTCTACAACATCTGCGTTATCATATGCAGCAATTGTAAACCAAGCAACATTGTCGCCTGTATTATAAAGTTGTTTAAAGGTTGAAAATGGAATAAAAACATCTCCATCACTTTCAAATCCTCCCCCTGATACATATTTATGAACTCCAATAACCTGAAAATATATATCATCTACACGAATATATTCTCCGATTACATCTTCGTCTTTTTCAAATAGTTCTTTTTTAGTACGTTCACCAATTACACATACTTTGCGAGCATTGTCAATATCTGCCTTATTGATAAACCTACCTCCATTATATATTTTTTTTGTGGCAATTTTTGTGTACTCTGGAAAGTCACCGTAAATATTAAAAGTACTTGATTTACTACCCCTAGCTATCAAAGCTCCTGGTTGTCCAAAAATACCACGTGCATTTCGTGGTGCGATAAACTGAATTGCTGGTATATTGTTCTGAAGTGTCTGCACGTCTTGAATTTTCAATTGAGGTGCACGTCCTGTTTTAAAACCATCATAGGGTATGCTAGTTCTTTGTGCCCACACAAACATTGAATTCATTGCGATATTTTGGAACTGACGTTCAAATCCATTATCTAGTCCTTTTGCAGCACCAGAAAGAGTGATATAAATAAATATCCCCCATAAAACACCAACAACGGTTATAATAGTTCTGACTTTATTTTTTTGGATAGAACCAAAAATTTCCTGCCAAGTGTCTCGATCAAATATAATTTTAAAACTATTCATCTCTCAACGCGATTATAGGTTTAACACTTGCTGCTCGTTTTGCTGGAATATAGCCCGCAATACCACCAAAAATGATAAGAATTAAGGTGGCGAATAAAGCGACTGATAAATCAACATATGGATTTTTTATAAAATAATCTTCGAGTCCATCACCAATATTCTTTAAAAGTAACACAGCAACAATCATCCCTACATACCCTGAAATTGTAGTTATCAAAATGGATTCTTGTAATATCATCTGAATTACTGACTTAGGTGTAGCCCCTAATGCTTTTCGAATTCCTAGTTCTTTTGTGCGTTCTTTTACTACAAATACCATAATATTAGAAATTCCTATAATTCCAGCAATCAAAGTGCCTAGTCCAACAAAAGTAACTATGATTTGAAGTACATTGGCAAATTGCTGATTTTGTTCAAGTGCATCGGTCAAATTTCGAAAAAATAAACCGTTAGGGTCCGATGGTGCAATTGACTTTTTTTCTTTTAAAAATTTTCTGAGCTTTTTTTCAAATGCAACCGCACCCGATCGTCCTAATTGCGGCTTGAAAGCAACTATAATTTGATCGACCTTATCGTTCCCTTTCTCAATTTGCTGACGAGTTGTATAAGGAATATAAATAAAACGTTCTTCGTTGTCACCTCCATCGTCTTGAAATACACCAACGACTTTGAAAGCAATCCCGCCCATATCAATAAACTGTCCAACCGGATTTTCGTCATCAAATAAATCTTGAGCAACTAATCGACCAATTACTGCGTGTTTTCGATTTGAATTTATATCTAACGTATTAATGAATCGACCTTCCATTATAATTGTATTTTCAGCGAATTGGTGAGAGGGTGCTACACCTCTTGTAGTATAATTATCATACTCATTTTTATACTTTACCACTGCCCCTCTGGAAATTCGTGGAGTGATGTATTCAAGAAAGAAAGGAAAGTTTATTTTAATATCCTCTAAATCAGAATTGTCAAATTCAATTCGACGGTCGGCTTTAAATCCTTTGTATGGCTTAGAAGTTTTACCTGCAAAAATCGAAATCGTGTTGGTTGCGTCATCTAAGAAGAATTCTTTGAATGAATTTTTGAGTCCATTTCCTAAACCGAATAAAACAACAAAAATAAATATCCCCAAAGAAACAGTAAAGCCCGATAGAATCGTGCGTAACTTATTCTTTCGAATGGTCTCAAAAATTTCTTGCCAACGATCTTGACTAAACATATTGAGCGGCTAAAACTTGTTTTACTTTTTTGTCTTCTACAATCACTCCATCTTTTAATTTGACAATACGTTTACACATTTCGGCAATATCTTCTTCGTGGGTGACAACAAGGATTGTCTTTCCTTGGTTATTAATCTTTTGGATTAAATCCATAACCTCATAGGAGGTTTTAGTATCCAATGCTCCTGTTGGTTCATCAGCAAGTAAAAGCTTTGGTTCAGATGCCATGGCACGTGCAATAGCTACACGTTGTTTTTGACCACCAGAAAGTTCACTAGGTAGGTGTGTAGCCCAGTCAGCTAAACCAACACTTGTTAGATAGTCCATTGCTTTTAATTGTCTCTCTTTTCTTGAAACTCCCTGATAATACAATGGCAATGATACGTTTTCTAGGGCTGTTTTGTAATTAATCAAATTAAACGATTGAAATATAAAACCTAAAAATCGGTTGCGATATTGAGCTGCTTTTGTTTCATCTAAATCTTTGATCAATACCTTGTCAAGTTCATAACTACCTTCATCCAGTAGGTCAAGCATTCCTATTATGTTCAATAAGGTAGATTTGCCAGACCCTGAAGAACCCATAATTGCAACTAGCTCACCTTCTTTGATGTCAAGGTTGATTCCCTTCAATACGTGTAATGATGAGTTTCCCATTTGATAGGATTTGTGTAAGTCTTTAAGCTGTATCATGGATATAGGTTAAGTAATAAAAACGACTATAAGACGTGGCAATTTGGGAATTGTTACACTTTATTGTGGATTATTTTTTGACCATTCGATATACCACAAAAGCAACTCCTCCAACAAGGATATAGGGCATTGCCATTAAATAAACAATTCCATCATTTATTCCTTTTGCCGTGGCTTGTCCTTCCTCAGATTCAAGAACTGCTCTACACATTGAACATTGAGCTTCAACGGATTCAGGAAATAAGAAAAATCCTACCAAAAAAATACCCAATAAAAAAGATGATAATTTAGACATAGTATGGGGAAATCATTAAATATATAATTACGCCTGTAATGGTGATATAAAGCCAAATTGGAAAAGTAATTCGAGCAATTTTACGGTGTGATGTAAATTGTTTAGAAATAGCTCTTACAAATGAAATAAGTACAAGTGGAATAATTGCTACTGACAAAATAATATGTGAAATAAGGATGAAATAATAAATCGTCTTAATTCTTCCCTCTCCACCAAAAGGTGTTGGATCAGATGTTAAATGATAAGCAACATACATAATCAAAAATGCAGAGGATAAAACAATAGCGGTTTTCATTAATTGCTCATGCAATAAAATTTTACGGTTTTTTATTGCCCAAAGAGCTGCAATTAAAACAAGTGCAGTGCACCCATTAATTGCCGCATAAATTGGTGGTAAAAAAGAAAGGGATTGAACTCCTTCTAATCGAATGCGGAATAAAATCGCAACCACAACTGGAATTGCGACAGATATAAGTATAATCAAATTCTTATACTTTAGTTGATTTGCTTTATTGTTTTTTGGCTCCATATCTCTTATTTTTCACTAAGTAGTTTTTCTATATCTTCAATTAATAAATCAACATCTTGAATTTCCACATCTTCTTTATCTAATCCCATATAGTACACTATGGGGTTTCCAAAATCATCTTTACGTGACCGAATATATCCTTGTTTATCTATTAAAGCAAAATATCCTTGATGTTCAAACCCACCCGCAACAGCAGGATTTATTGAAGCAAAAATATTAAATCCCTTGTTAGCTAGTTCGTAAACATCCTTTTTGTCAGAGGTTAAAAACTGCCAGCTTGGACTTTTATCAACATAACCCTCAGCATATTTTTTAAGAACAGAGGGGGTATCATTTTCAGGGTCAATTGTAAAAGAAGCAATCGAAAAATCAGTACGATCACCAAAACGATCATAGATTTTCTTCATGTTTTTATTCATTATTGGGCAAATAGAAGGACATGTGGTGAAAAAGAATTCAGCCACATATACTTTTCCTAAAAAATCTTCATTACTTACATAAAGACTATCTTGATTTAAGAATAAAAATTCAGGGACTTTTTTTGGTGAACCATTTAGGCGAATAAAGTCTAAACCTTCAAAACCAGGTTTAACAGATCGACTACTCGCAACTGTATTATTTTCTCTTAATCGGGAAATAATTTTTGGTATGAAAAGATACCCAAAAAGGATTATAATGCCAATCAACCCAATTGAATATTTCTTTTTCATAATGTAAAATTAATGAATTTTGAAATGGTAAAACCTTGGATTATTTTATTTCTTTCGGTTGATATTGTTCTTCTTGAGTGCCAAACGATATTCAGCTAGAATTACTTTGACGTCATCGGTCATTTTACTGTTAAGTTCAGCTACTGAAGTAGTGTTGTAACCGTAAAGCGTACCTATATCTTCGTCATCATCTCTACCGCGCAATTTCCGCTCACGATCAATAATAAATACTGTTGAGTTGCTTTTTTTATCGTTTAACTTTACGTCTGACTTAAGACTATTAAACAGATTTTCAATTTCCTCGTCAGTTCCAAATATAAATTTCCATTTTTGAAGATCTGTTGATGTGCCCTTTTGGAGTTCATTTAATACGTCACCAATTTCTTCCTCCAGAGAATTCGATACGACCATTACAAATTGAAAGTCTTCAAACTGATAGAATCTTTTGTAAATTTTTTGATTTAGATTGAAAGCATCTAATTCACGATTTTCCAAGTCACTCCCCCAAAAGCCTAACACAGTAATATGGTCCTGTAAAAAAACAGAGTCGCCATTGTATGATTCCCATAGATTAACCTCATCCACATCATCAGTTAGTACAGGTAATCGAGCAAAATTGTTAATGCCTGAGGCGAAAAACAAATAGACGGTAAGAGGGAAAACAAACAGAATACCAAGAACAAGATATTTTTTAAAGGATTCCGTTTTCATAATTTTTTAGAAATTCCAGCTTACAAAACCAGAATTCATTACTTCAAAAATATAATCTCCTTCGAATAGTAAAATAATAGCTAGATAAGGGATTAGAATAACTAGTGGAAGCACAATTGATCCTTTTAGAGATCCTTTCTCGTCGCGAATATGCATGAAGTCCCAAGCGATATAATAAGCTTTTACAATGGTAAGTATAATGAATATCCAATTGAGTAATTTCATTCCCATAAACATCTCCATTAAACTTGCAGGTTTAATAATTCCTAAAGCAACTTCAACTGTTGTTACTAGGGAAAGAAAAATGAGTACACCCCATATTTTCTGAACGTTAGATTTAAATTTTAGTAAGCCTCTAAAGATGGCTAATTTTTGATCTGCATGTGCCATTTGATTCGATTTTTATGTTATACCAAGTAAAAGAATGTGAATACAAATACCCACACCAAGTCAACAAAGTGCCAGTATAAACCTACTTTTTCAACCATTTCATAATGTCCTCTTCGCTCGTAAGTTCCCATGATAACATTAAAGAAAATGATGATATTAATAACTACTCCTGACAATACGTGGAAACCATGAAACCCAGTAATGAAGAAAAAGAAATCAGCAAAAAGTCGATTTCCATATTCATTATGTATTAAATTGGCGCCTTCAACAACAGCAACCGCGTCATTAATTTTAGCCAAAGATGCTTCTCGTGATAAAACGGTTTTGTGACCAGTCTCATCAATTTTTTCACTTCTTATTAATAGATTTTCATTCGAAGAAAATCCTTTTTTGATTTCTTCAACGGTATATGTTGGAAGAGTAGTTTCATCTACAAACCAAATACCATTACTACTTTGATGGGTATCTCGGGATGTTGGTATGTCTGCTGCAAAAGCTTCAAGTGCAACTCTTTTACCTGTATCCCCATTAACAAACTGAAGGATTTGACCCCCTCGTGTTTCAAGAGCGCCATATTCACCCTTAATGAAGTTTTTCCATTCCCATGCTTGTGAACCTACAAATATTGCACCACCAATGATAGTCAATAACATATAAAAAGTTACTTTGGCTTTTTGCATGTGGTGACCTGCATCAACAGCGAGTACCATTGTGACAGATGAAAAAATTAAGATAAAAGTCATTAAAGCCACGTAATACATTGGTGCATCTACACCATGTAAAAAAGGAAAGTGGTTAAATACTTCATCGGCAATAGGCCATGAATCGATATTTTTAAAACGTGAAAAACCATAAGAAACTAGAAATCCTGAAAAGGTAAGGGCATCAGATACGATAAAAAACCACATCATCATTTTCCCGTAACTTGCATTTAGTGGCTTGTTTCCACCTCCCCATACATTGGTTTCTTCATTGGGATTGGTCGTTGCTACTTCCATAGAAATTTGTCAAATTTGATTGTACAAAAATAAAAGATTTTAGCTATAAATTGACACAAACAGGAACAAATATATCCATAGAAAATCCAGAAAATGCCAAAATAATTCTGCGAGGTCAATTCCTAACATGTCTTCAGATGAATATTTATTCAAATAGGTTTTTACAAATACAACCCCCAACACAATAATTCCGACAAAAACATGAGCTAAGTGAAGTAAAACCAAAACATATAAAAATGAAGTGGTAATTGAACTTTCAGCTCCAGTAAAATAATATCCTTTTGCTATGATTTCAGAAAATCCACGGAATTGAAAATTCACAAAAAGTAAAGTCAGTCCTAGTGTAACCCAGAGAAGGGTTTTAAACCGACTTATCTTATCTTGTTTCAGCGCTTTTTTGGCGAAAAAAAAGCTTAAACTGCTCAATAAAATAATTAATGTGCTCCAAGTAAATATTGTTGGTAATTCAAATCCAGAAAGCCAATCTTCTCGACTACTACTCACAACGTAAGCACTTGTTAATCCAGCAAATGTCATACTCATACTAATCATACCGAACCATAGCATCATTTTTTTAGCACGAATATTTTTTTTCACGTTACTATTTTCCATTTTAAATAAATTTATCAATTACATAAATTACTTGAACCGCGCTGATGTAAAACACACTTGTCAGCATTAATTTACGTGCGGATTCATTACTTTTAGTTCGCATTAAATTTGTTGCGGCATACAACATCATTAATCCAACAAGTAGAACGCCTATTACAGCATACAAACTTATTGACAAGCTACCAGTGTAGTGTGTGTATGGAATCAATGAAATCAAAATCATCCATAACGTATATACAATTATTTGGAAGGCAGTCCCTTGATCTCTGTTTCCAGTGGGTAACATTTTGAATCCTGCCTTTTTATAGTCATCATCAAGCATCCAACCAATTGCCCAAAAGTGAGGGAATTGCCAAAAAAATTGAAGCATAAATAGAACTCCTGGCTCAATGCCAAACTGATTTGTATAGGCTACCCAACCCAACATAAAAGGAATTGCTCCTGGTAAAGCACCAACAAATACAGCTAATGGAGTTTTGGTTTTTAGAGGGGTATAAACAGCAACATAGAGGATGATAGAAAGTGCTCCGAAAAAAGCCGTTCGATAATTAATCCAAGACAAAATAATTATTCCAAGTAATGTCATTGAAACAGCAATTACAAGAGCTGTACTAATCTTCATTCTTCCAGTTGGGAGAGGTCTGTTTTTAGTTCGTGTCATCAACGCATCAAGGTCACGTTCTAAAATTTGATTAAATGCGTTCGATGCACCAACCATACAGTATCCTCCAATGGCTAGAAGTAAAACGTCTGTAAAATTGATTTTGTCAGCAGCCAACAGATAGCCTGCAAGTGAAGAAAAGACAACACTCAACGCTAGACGCAATTTGGTAAGTGATATAAAATCACTTATCCACGAAACAGGTGGTGAAATATAATGTGCTCCCTCAGGCATAAATAGTCATTCTTCCAGTTGGCAAAGATAACATTACAGAAGTGATTTTCCTTGGATTTATACCTTTTTTGACTTCATAATCGTTTACACTCAGTTCAACCTAAATACTACTGGAACAGTAAAAGGAACTCGAACATTACGACCACGTTGTTTCCCTGGTGTCATTTTAGGCAATTTTGAAATAATCCTCAGGGCTTCCTTTTCTAAATTCATATCATGTACACGTGTGATTTTGACATCGGTAATACTTCCATCTTTGTCGATCACAAAATACACATACACCTTTCCTTGAACTCCCATTTCAAGGGCAATATCTGGATAGCGAAAAGTTTTTAATATATGCTTGTAGATCTTATCTTGAAAACATTGAAATCGTTCTGATTTATCAACTTTTTCACAACCTGGATATATGGGCGCATCTTCAATTACTGCAAAGGGAACATCTACATCTTCAAAATCATCTTCAACTTCAATATCGTCTACCTCAACTATTTCATCTTGATCTGTTTCAGTAGATTCGATTACTGTTTCCTCTACTTCTTCCTCATCTTCAACAACTTCAATTACTTCAGGAGCTGGAGGAGGTGGTGGTGGTGGAGTTTTGATTTGCTCGTGATTGGAATTTCCTCATCATAATCCTCATCAACGTCTAGCGTTTGGTATTCATAATCATTTTTGTTGTACGTTTTCCATTCAATTGCCTGCCATGAAATAAATAACACAAAGGCAAGTCCAATAGTAAAGTATAAACTACTGTTTTTTT
>JAUROD010000036.1 GCA_030835845.1 Flavobacteriaceae bacterium | reverse complement strand
TGGACAATATGTAGAATCGTTTGGAGGTGGTCTTGAAGTGACTTCTTTCGCTCGTCTTGCTTTGGTGTAAGACACTCGAATTACCATACTTTTTTAAAACCCGTCTCATTTGAGACGGGTTTTTTAGTTTATCCCCTATACGTTTGGATAATTACAGGAGATACACAAGGAACTGCTCAACAATGTAATTCTTAAATCTATCCCATTATAAAAAAACCCATAAACCTGAGAAAATGGAGCTAATCTGATATTCTTCGCATAAGTAGAGAAAACCCCGAGCAATCGGGGTTTTTTTGTTTGTAGTCTATAAAGTAGAAGTTATTTAGTGTGCTTCAAGCCAATTTTGACCTGTTCCAACTTCGACCAAAAGGGGAACATCTAGGGTATATGCATTTTCCATTTCACTTTTTACCATTTCTGCAAAAGTGTCCACTTCTTCATTTGGAACATCAAAGACAAGTTCATCATGTACTTGCAGCAACATTTTACCTTTCCATTGTTCTTTTTTAATACGTGTATGTATATTAATCATTGCAATTTTGATGATATCAGCTGCACTTCCTTGAATGGGTGCATTTACTGCATTTCTTTCTGAGGCACTACGAACGACTGCATTTTGAGAATTGATGTCTTTAAGGTAGCGTCTTCTTCCCAAAACAGTCTCTACATAGCCCGTATCTCTGGCAAATTCTACCTGTTCTTGCATGTAGTTTTTTAGTTGAGGATAGGTGGCATAATAGGCATCAATAAGTTCTTTTGCTTCGGTTCTGTTAAGGTTTGTTTGCTGGCTAAGTCCAAAAGCAGAGACCCCATAGACAATACCAAAATTGACAGTTTTGGCATTGGAACGTTGTTCTCTAGTAACATGATCGATGGAAACGTTGAAAACTTTTGCAGCAGTGGCAGCATGAATGTCTTCGCCTCGTGTAAATGCGTCAACCATTGAACTGTCTTTGCTCAAAGCAGCAATAATTCGAAGTTCAATTTGTGAATAATCTGCAGCCATCAAAATATGGTCTTTATCTCTAGGAATAAAAGCCTTTCTAACAAGCTGCCCCCGTTCTGTTCGAATGGGAATGTTTTGCAAATTGGGTTTGTTTGAACTCAGTCGTCCTGTGGCTGCCACCGCTTGATTAAATACGGTGTGTACACGTCCTGTTCGTGGGTTTATTTCTTCAGGAAGTGCTTTGACATAGGTGCTTTGAAGTTTGTTTAGCGATCTCCAATTTAAAATATCATCGACAATTTTATGGTCTTTTGCCAAATAACTAAGCACATCTTCAGCAGTAGAGTACTGTCCTGTTTTAGTTTTTTTTGGTTTATTGACCAATTTAAGTTTGTCAAACAAAATTGGACCCAATTGTTTGGGTGAAGAAAGGTTAAATTCTTCCCCTGCTTGTTGGTATATGTTTTTTTCTAAGTCTTGAATTTCTGCTTCCAATTCAATTTCAAATTCCTTTAAAAAGGAAGTGTTTAGATTAATTCCTTCTTGTTCCATTGAGGAAAGAACTTGTACCAAAGGCAATTCTACTTCAGAAAATAATTTTCTGTTTTGTGCGTCGTCCAATTCTTTGTCAAAATGAGCTTTCAATTGAAAAGTTATATCAGCATCTTCAACCGCATATTCTGTTTGTTGGTCGAGAGGAACCTCACGCATACTCCCTTGATTTTTTCCTTTTTTACCAATTAATTCGGTAATTGGTTTGGGTTCATAATTGAGGTATGTGCTAGCCAAAATATCCATGTTGTGCCTTCGATCAGGATTGATGAGATAATGTGCAATAAGGGTATCGTATAGAGGGCCAGCTACTTCAACATCATAATTGGACAATACTTTTAGGTCGTATTTAATGTTGTGTCCAATTTTTTCAATGGAGGGGTGTTCAAAAAAGGGACGTAATTGGGAAATAATTCCGATTGCCTCTTCTCGTTTTTCAGGAATAGGGACATAGTAGCCAGTAGCAGCTTCCCAACTGAATGCAATTCCGACCAATTCTGCACGAAGTGCTTCAAGGCTTGTAGTTTCTGTATCAAAACAAACAGAATTTTGATTGAGCATAGATTCAACCAATAGTTTTAGCGCCATAGGAGAATCCACCAATTGATAGTGATGGGTGTTGTTGGCTAAATTCTTTTTATCAGTAATTTCGCTTTCTTGTTGTACCCCAGCACCAGCAGAAAACAAGTCCATCTGTCCATTGATAAGTACTGGTTTTGCTTGTTTTTTGGGTTGTTGTTCGGTTTCATTTTCAACTTCGGTAGCTTGTCCAAAAATCTTTTGGATATTCTCCTTCATTCTACGAAATTCAAGTTCGTCGAATACCTTAGATACCGCATTGAAATCAGGAGAAGAAAGGGCATAATCTTCAGCGTGGAAAGTCACAGGAACGTCAAGTAAAATTTTGGCAAGTTCTTTCGATAAAAGTCCAAGTTCTTTGTTTGCTTCTACTTTTTCTTTCATTTTACCTTTTAGCTCATGCGTATTTGCCAAAAGACCTTCCATACTTCCGTATTCTTTGAGGAATTTTTTGGCTGTTTTGTCTCCTACCCCTGGCAGTCCAGGGATATTATCCACAGCATCACCCATCATTCCAAGGTAGTCAATCACTTGTTCAGGACGTTCAATTTCAAATTTTTCTTGTACCTCAGGAATTCCCCAAATTTCAATTCCGTTTCCCATTCTAGCTGGACGATACATGAATATATTTTCAGAAACCAGTTGAGCAAAATCCTTATCAGGAGTAACCATATAGGTTTTAAATCCTTCTTTTTCTGCTTGTTTGGCAAGGGTTCCAATAATGTCATCCGCTTCGTATCCAGCCAATTCCACAACAGGGATATGCATGCTTTTTAGAATTTCTTGAATAAAAGGGACAGCAATTTTAATGGCTTCTGGAGTTTCATCACGATTTGCTTTATAGGCTTCAAATATTTCAGTCCTCGAAACTGACCCACCTTTGTCAAAGCACACCGCTAAGTGGTCTGGACGCTCACGTCGGATGACATCAAGCATGGAATTCATAAAGCCAAAAATAGCAGAGGTATCTACTCCTTTTGAGTTAATTCGTGGGTTTTTGATAAACGCATAATAACCACGAAAAATCAAAGCAAATGCATCGAGTAAAAAAAGTCGTTTGGGTGAAGACATATGAAACAGTTTTGAATCGTAAGATAATTAATTATACGCTATGATTTAAGAATTATCTGCTACCTTTAACCTATGTTTCGACGCTTTTTATCTTCTGTTCAATCTCCTTCAGATTTGCGTTCCATGATATTCGAGGAACTACTATCCTTAACGGATGAAATTCGGGAGGAAATAATTGAAGTTGTTGCAAAGCGAGAAGGCCATTTGGGCGCTAGTTTGGGGGTGGTAGAACTTACCGTTGCCCTCCACTATGTCTTTAATACACCCCATGATCGGTTGATTTGGGATGTGGGTCATCAAGCCTATGGTCATAAAATGATAACAGGAAGAAGAAAAGATTTTGCAAGCCTTCGACAACTAAACGGTCTTAGTGGATTTCCAAAACAAGACGAAAGTCCTTACGATAATTTTGGAACGGGACATTCCTCTACATCGCTTTCCGCGATACTTGGAATGGCACTTGCTTCGGCTCAAAAAGGAGAAGATAGACAACATATTGCTGTAATTGGAGACGCTTCAATAGCAAGTGGAATGGCATTTGAAGCACTTAATCACCTTGGAACAACCCAAGCAAATGTGCTTATCATCCTCAATGATAATAGCATGGGAATTGACCCAAGTGTGGGCGCCCTAAAACATTTTTTCCAGTCCGTTGACCGTATGCATCCAGATGAAAAAAATATTTTTGATCTCCTCAACATTGCCTATAGCGGACCCTTTGATGGACATAATTTGGCACAATTGATTTCAGCAATGGAAAAGCAAAAACGAAGAACAGGTCCGCGTATTCTTCATATCCGAACAACCAAAGGAAAGGGATTGGCAGAAGCAGAAAAAAATCAAATCCAGTTTCACGCTCCTGGAAAATTTGATCCACTGACAGGAAAACTCAATAAACCTCTTGTTGAAGGGAAAACAAAATTTCAAACGGTTGTTGGAAAAACATTGGAAGATCTTTTTGCACAAAACAACAAGCTTATCGCCATTACTCCTGCAATGCCAACGGGAAGTGGACTGACTCAATTGATGCAAAAATACCCCGATCGTTGTCTTGATGTTGGAATTGCAGAGCAACATGCGATAACCCTTGCAGCAGGTATGGCAACAGAAGGACTTTTGCCATTGTGTGTGATTTACTCTACTTTTTTGCAACGTGCTTACGATCAATTGATTCACGATGTTGCCTTACAAAATCTCCATGTGATTTTTTGTATCGATCGAGCTGGTTTAGTTGGTCACGATGGACCTACCCACCACGGTGTTTTTGACATTCCATTTCTTCGAACAATTCCAAACATTACCCTACTCGCTCCACGAGATGAAATTCAACTGAGAAATTCACTTTTTACACTTCAAAAAAACATGAATGGACCTGTGGCAATTCGATATCCTCGCGGGTACGGAATCAATAAAGAATGGGAAGTTCCTTTTGAGACAATTGATATAGGTCGTTTGACTCCCCTTAAAGAGGGAAAAAGAATTGCTGTTATTTCTGTAGGGACCACGGCTGAGGATGTACGTCAGGCACTTCCTCTTTTATCCGATCCAACGGAAGTCGCTCATTTTGATTTAGGTTGTGTAAAACCTCTAGACACAAAGAGTTTAATTGTGTTGTTTAAACAGTTTGATTGCATTGTGACCACAGAGGACGGTGCAATTGCAGGAGGAGCAGGTGCAGCAATCATGGAATGTGCACATCAACATGGATTTTCCAATCGGGTGATCTCCTTGGGAATCCCCGATAATTTTGTGAGCCAAGGTGCAGTCGAAATTCTAAAAGAAAAGTTGGGAATCGATGCCCAAGGAATTGCAAATACATTAACTACGCTTTTATCCAACTAAGATGAAATTAGACGACAGTTACTTTATGCAAAAGGCACTGAACGAAGCAGAAAAAGCTTTTGAGATGGATGAAGTACCTGTAGGTGCTTTGATTGTAATTGATCAAAAGATAATCGCAAGAGCACATAATTTGACTGAGCGACTGAATGATGTGACTGCCCATGCAGAAATGCAAGCAATAACTTCTGCAGCTAATTTTTTAGGAGGAAAATACCTCAAAGGATGTACGCTTTATGTTACATTAGAACCCTGTGTGATGTGTGTTGGAGCATTGTATTGGAGTCAATTGGAACGAATCGTTTTTGCAGCCTCAGATCCCAAACGTGGTTTTTTGTCTAAAAATTTATCTCCACACCCAAAAACAAGTGTTACTCAAGGTGTTTTAGCAGAAGAAGCTTCTTCGCTTTTGGTTCGCTTTTTTCAAAAAAAACGATAAAAAAAAGTGCATCGTTTAGATGCACTTTGAATCAAAATAAAAAATATGCTTATAAGAGTTGGACCTGTGCTGCCACCTTTCCTTTTTTACCGTCTTCTTGAACGTATTCTACTTTGTCGCCTTCATTGAGGTTTAACCCATCGAGAGCTGTTGCGTGAACGAAGATGTCTTCGCCTGAATCATCATCGGTTATGAATCCATAACCTTTTGATCCGTTGAAAAATTTAACTGTACCTGTCATAATTTAATTTATAAAGCACAAAAGTACACTTTTGTTTTGCTATTGTGTGCTATTTTTGACAAAAAAAATTTTAAAAATTACTGATTTTCAGCTTTTTTGGTCTTTTTTGTGCGCATTTTGGCAAAATTTTCATCCGTTAGTGTGTAATCAGATAATTTTTTGTCTTTCCACCGATGTACCAAAAAAATGGGTAAGTAGATAAATGTCAGTGCTAGAACAGATAAACCAATCCATTTTTCTCCCAGGTTGTAATCGATATATGTCTTGTGGTAAAAGCCATAGAACAGACAGGCAACAAAACTCCAAAACAACAGATTTAGTAAAATACGCATGATTAATTCTGTTTGAGATTTAGATTCAGTTCGTCCAATTGTGTTTGATCAATTTTTGAAGGAGCATCAATCATCAAATCTCGTCCACTGTTATTTTTTGGAAAAGCAATAAAGTCACGTATGCTTTCTTGTCCACCCAAAATAGCTACAAGACGGTCTAATCCAAGAGCAATTCCACCATGTGGAGGAGCCCCATATTGGAAGGCTTCCATCAAAAATCCAAATTGAGCTTGTGCTTCCTCTGGAGTAAACCCAAGTAAATCAAACATTTTTTTCTGAATTTCAGCATCGTGAATTCGAATTGAACCACCCCCAATTTCATTTCCATTAAGGACCAAGTCATAAGCATTTGCAGCTACTTCACCAGGGTTGTTTTCAAGCAATTGAATTTGCTCTGGTTTAGGTGCTGTAAATGGATGGTGCATAGCGAGGTAACGCTTGCTTTCTTCCTCCCATTCGAGAAGTGGAAAATCAACCACCCAAAGGGGTGCAAATTCATTGGGATTTCGCAAACCAAGTTGTTCTGCCAATTCCATTCTAAGAGCAGAAAGTTGTGTTCGGGTACTGTGGGTGTCACCACCCATTACCAAAATCAAATCTCCTGCTTTTGCTCCAGTAGCTTCAGCCCATGAAGCAAGTGTTTTTTCATCGTAAAATTTGTCTACTGACGATTTATAGCTACCGTCAGGATTGCATTTTACCCAAACCAATCCTGTTGCGCCAATTTGTGGTCTCTTGACCCAATCAATCAAAGTATCGATTTGTTTTCGCGTGTAAGATGCTGCCTGTGGAACGGCAATTCCTACGATTAATTCTTGTTGGTCAAAGACGTTAAAACCTTTTCCTTTTGCAAGCGCATTAAGTTCTGAAAATTCCATCCCAAATCGAATATCGGGCTTGTCGTTTCCATATTTTTTCATTGCTTCAGCATAGGTAATTCGGGGGAATTTATCCACCTTAACCCCTTTTATTTCTTGAAGTAAGTGAGTGAGTAGTCCTTCAAATTGAATAAGAATATCTTCCTGTTCAACAAAGGTCATTTCACAGTCAATCTGAGTAAATTCGGGTTGTCTATCTGCCCGTAAATCTTCGTCCCTAAAACATTTTACAATTTGAAAATACTTATCCATTCCACCTACCATCAAAAGTTGTTTGAACGTTTGAGGGGACTGTGGAAGTGCATAAAATTGTCCTTGATTCATTCGGGATGGAACAACAAAATCACGTGCTCCTTCAGGAGTTGATTTAATCAAATAGGGTGTTTCAACATCGATAAAGTCATGCGCAGAAAGGAAGTTTCTAACTGCCAAACTTACTTTAGATCGAAACACAAGGTTTTCACGAACTGGATTTCTACGTATGTCCAAATAGCGATATTGCATACGCAATTCTTCACCACCATCGGTTACATTTTCGATTGTAAATGGAGGAGTTTTTGCGGGGTTTAGAATTTCAACAGAATGTGCTAAAATTTCAATTTCTCCAGTGAGTATATTTGGATTTTTAGATACACGTTCAATCACTTTTCCTTGAATTTGTATTACAAATTCTCGACCAAGCTTTTGTGCTTTATGCATCACTTCTTTCGAGCTTCTTTCCTCATCAAAAATAATTTGAGTGATTCCATATCGATCTCTTAGATCGACCCAAAGCATAAATCCTTTATTTCGAGTTTTCTGTACCCAACCTGCTAGGGTAACTTCTTCACCGAGTTGTTTGAGGGTCAGTGACCCACAGTTTACTGTTCTTAACATACGTACAAATTCACTGTAAAGGTATTAAGTTCTTTTGTCTTACCCATTTCTCCAGGCATTAATCCTCAATTTTAAACGATAAATTAAATAAAAACTAGCCGGTACGATTACCAATGTAAGGAAGGTGGCAAAACTAAGTCCAAAAATTACAGTCCATGCCAGTGGTCCCCAAAAGATAACATTATCTCCTCCAATATAAATATTAGGATCCCATTCAGTCATCAATGAAAAGAAATCAATGTTCAATCCAGTCGCTAAAGGAATAAGACCAAGTATGGTGGTAATGGCAGTCAATAGTACAGGTCGTAGACGTGCTGCACCTCCTAAAATAATTGCCTCACGAGCTTCCAATCGAGGAAGCATTTGCTCAAATGGAATACCAAGTTCTTCCTTTTTACGTGCAATTAGCAATTGGGTATAATCGATAAGAACGACCCCATTATTAACTACAATACCAGACAATGAAATGATTCCCATCATCGTCATCATAATTACAAAAGGCATTTGAAATACACTAATTCCATATAAAACACCAGTGAAACTTAGGAAAATTGAAAGTAAAATAATTAATGGATTTGAAATGGAATTAAATTGAATGACAAGTAAAAAGACAATCAGTCCTAAGGCAGTCCCAAGTGCACCAAGAAGGAAATTCATGTTTTTTTCTTGCTCTGCAACTTCTCCAGTAAAGGCATAGTCAACTCCCCTTGAAAATCCGTCAAATCCTGTGATACTTTCTTGTACATCAGCGACAACTTCATTAGCATTAAATCCAGCCAATACATCAGAATATACGGTCACAACTCGTCGAAGATCTTTGTGTTTAATTGCACTGAACGAGGTAGCATTTTCAAGTTCTACCATTGCACTGACAGGGATACGCTTTATTTTTCCATTGGATTGATCACGAAAAACAATGTATTGATCTAAAAGAGCTTGTGTGTTTTTTCGGTCGTTGTCTTGAAGTCGAACATTGATATCATAGTCTTCTCCATCTTTTTTGTAAATACCCGCTTTTTCACCAAATAGGGATCGACGGAGTTGTTGTCCAATTTGTCCCCCTGCAATTCCTAAACTACCCGACTTTCTTCTGTCTATATTGATTTCAATTCCGGGTTTACTTTTGTTTACATCTACTTTGATTTCTTCCACACCTGGAATATTTTCATTGTTTAGATAATTTTTAAGTTTTTCAGAAACAGCGATCAACTCTTCATAATCTTCTCCAGATACTTCAATGTTTACAGGATAACCTGCAGGTGGTCCAGCAGCTTCTTTTTCAACAGAAATAGAAACACCTGCAAATTTGTCTTTTAATGCTTGTTGAATTTCTTGACGCATTAGCTCACTTGACAAACCTTTACGGTATTTAAACTCGGTCATCGTCAAGGTTATTTTTGCTTTGTGAGGCATATCTTGGTCGCCTCCTTTATCCGTTTCCGGATTTTGAGCGCCAAGCCCAACCATTGCCACATTTGAGTCAATCAAAAAGTTTTCATTTCCGTCAGTGTATTTCGGTTGATTGATTACTTTTTCAACTTCAGCTTCAATTCGCTTTGAGGTTGCGTTTGTTTTATCAATTGATGTTCCTTCAGGATATTCAATATAAACAAAGATTTGTTGAGGTTGGTTTTCAGGGAAAAACTCAACTTTTGGTGCCGCGATCCCTAAGATGATAAATGAGGAAAACAAAAGACCTATAGTTCCAAATAAAAAGGCATAGGGAGTTCTTCCTGTCAATGCAAAACGCAAAATTTTGGTATATCGTTTTTCAAGTGCAACCAAACTCACTTCTTGGAAGTAAGTTGCCCATTTTTTGATAAAGAATTTATAGACCCAAAACAATAAAGTGGTCAGTAGCATCAATGTACCTAACCCTCTTAATGTCCCCTTGTTGAAAATCAAAAGCAGACCAAGCCCCCCAAGAATAAAGGTCAATCTCCATAAGCTTTTTTGACTGAGTTCCCGATCTTTTACCTCCATGAATTTTGAAACCAACATGGAGTTAAAGAAAATCGCTACAATAAGTGAAGATCCTAATACAATCGATAGGGTGATAGGAAAGAAAATCATAAACTCACCAATTGTTCCTGGCCAAAAACCAAGAGGAACAAAAGCAGCAATTGTCGTTGCAGTGGATATGATAATGGGATAGGCAATTTCACCAATTCCTTTTTTAGCAGCTTCAATTGAACTCATCCCTTCTTTTTCCATCAAACGATAGGCGTTTTCGACTACTACAATCCCGTTGTCAACAAGCATTCCAAGACCCATAATTAGTCCAAATAATACCATTGTATTAATGGTTTGTCCCAAAAATCCAAGAATCATAAATGACATGAACATTGACATAGGAATGGCAAAACCAACAAAAAGTGCATTGCGGAAACCAAGGAAAAACATCAAAACAGTAATCACCAATAAAACCCCAAAAACAATGTTGTTTGCTAAATCACTTACAAGATTTTTTGTTGCGTTGGATTGGTCATTTGAAATATCTACCTCCAAATCAGCAGGAAATTCATTGGTCACTACATCATCAATGATTGTTCGAATTTTTTGTACCGTTTGGATGAGGTTTTTACCACTTCGCTTTTTGATATCTAGAACGATAGATTCCTTATTGTCAGACCTGGCATAAGAATTTTTTTCTTTTTCCTTGAATCGAATTTCAGCGACATCGCCCATATAGACCGTTCCGTTTTGACGCTTTAGAACAAAGTTTTTAAGTTCTTCCGGACTTTCAATTTCACCAATTACACGAATGTTTCTACGCAATCCGTTTCCTTCAATATTTCCAGCAGATACAGTGCTATTTCCGCGTCTAATAGCATTGATAATATCATCAAAAGAAATAGCAGCAGCAGTCATTTTCATCAGATCAACAGCAACTTCAATTTCAAAATCTTGAACACCGCGAAGAGCAACTTCTTTGATTTCGGACATTTGTTCAATTTTGTCCTGAAGAAGCTCACCGTAAAATTTGATTTCCTCAATCGGGTGGTCACCACTCAGTCCAATATTTAGAATTGGAATTTCTTCAGAAATACTAAATTCAAATGCATTTGGTTCAACTTTGGCATTATTAAAGGTTGGCCAATCGGCACTTGAAGTAACCGCATCAATTTTATCTTGAACTTTTAGTTTGGCACTTTCTTTTGAAATATTTTCATCAAATTCAACTGTAATCAGTGAAAAATTTTCAAGGGAAGTAGATTCAATTCCGACTAGATTTGGAACTCCTTTGAGTTCTTCCTCTAACGGATCAGTGATTAATCGCTCCATGTCTTCTGCAGTATTCCCTGGGAAAACAGAACTCACAAAGACTTCATTGGTATTGATTTCTGGATAATTTTCACGTGGTAAACTGAGATAAGAAGATATCCCAAGAACAAAAAACAAACCAATCACTACATAGATGACCGTACTATGGTCAATTGCCCATGAGGATAGTGAAAACTCCTTAAGCTTAGATGATTTTTTCATAGTGTGTTATCCGTATTAGGATTGAATGATTTTAACAAGTTGTTGGTCTTGTACCAATCTAAGACCTTCTTCAATAATTTGATCTTTAGGATTTAATCCCGATAAAATTTCTGTTTGTGTGTTGGTTGATTTACCAATCTCTACATATGTTTTTGTCGCAGTAAAGACGTTTTCTTGATTTTCATATGGCACGAGTTTATACACGTAAGTAGCTCCTTTTTGATCTTCTAAAATATTTTTTGAATCCACGAGGATAGCAGTTGGATTTCTGTAATCATTTACGTTGATTTCAGCAGTCATATTAGGCTTTAGTTCACCCTTTGGATTTTCTAATTCAATTTCCAATCGAAAGGAACGATTGTTTGGATTTATAAAATTCCCAACCGATTGCACAGTTGCCGCATAGGTTTGATTGAGTAAAGGAATGAAAACCTTTGTTGGTGATTTCTTTTGAATGTTCGGTAAATGAATTTCGGGAACCTCAGCACTAACTCGCATACGATCCAAATTGACAATTCGTAAAACAGGTGTCATCCCCGGTGCTAACGTACTTCCAGCATCTGCAATTAGGTGGTCGATTACTCCGTCGAAAGGAGCAGTAAGTTGTGTTTTAGCCACTTGATCTTCCATTTGAGCGACACTTTTTTGGAGGCTTTTGTATTGTGTTTGCGCCTGTAAATATTGAATTTCAGAACCAATTTTCTGATCCCATAAACGCTTTTGACGTTCAAAGGTTGTTTTAGCAAGCGCCAATTGAAGTTGCATTTGCTCAAGTTGATCTTGCAACCCACTGTCTGATAAACTAGCAAGAAGTTGACCCTGACTAACTTGCTCCCCTTCTTTTACGTGGAATTGATTTAAAATAGCAGGTAATTCTGGATAGATGACAACATTTTGGTCTGTTGTTAGATTTGCCTGAAAAGAGACATAATGTTGGTAATCTTCTGTTTGTAATTCAATAGCGCTGACAAGCAAAAACTTTTGTTTTTTATCTACTTGATTGATGGCTGAGTTAAGAAGTTGTAATTCGTCCTCAAGCGTATTTAATTGTTTTACAACTTCAGCTTTTTTCAACTGAATTTGCTCCAAGGAACGACTTTCAATAACAGCAGCAGTTGTAGGTGATTCAGTAGAATCACACTGGAGGAGAAAAAGGAGGCTAAATAATGCAATAAAATATTTCATAACGGTTTATTGTGGTGTGTTAATAAGGATTTCTAAACTTGTTTTTTTAATGATTAGCGTTTTAAGCTGTTGAATGTAATACTGTTGGGCTTGATAAAGTTGAGTCTGTGCTTGTCTAAGCTCAAAACTCCCATTAAGTCCTTCAAAAAATTTGGTTTGATTTTTCTTTTCTATACGTTCTGCAAGACGAAGACTTTCACGCGCAGTTTCAACTGTTTTTTGTGCGAGTTCAAGCTCATTTCGAACACGACTATATTCAAGTGTTGTTTTTTCTTCAGTTTCTTCCAAGGTATTTTTGGCTTGCATCATGGTTAGCTTTACTTTTTGAGAGCTAGCTGATCGTCCAAAAGAACTGAAAATAGGGACTTTTACACGAAGACCAAAAGCGGAAGAACCAAACCATTTTTGGGTAGGCTCAGTAAAGGTGAAAGAATTGCTGTTCCCCATATACATCCCATTGATAAATGCACTAAAAGAAGGGAGTGATTTCGCTTTTTCCAAACGATATAATAGTTCTTCTGAAGTCAAATTGTTTTCGGCTAATCGAATATCGATATTGTTTGATAAATCCATTTGCTGTTCAGGTTCAAGTTGTTTAAGAGCAGCCAATTCTTCAAGACTATTGGTAAGTTTTAAAGGAGATAAAAAATCAATTCCCAAAAGTAATTTCATGACATTTTGTGCCAATTCAAATGACTTTTCTAGGTATTGAATTTGTGTATTTAAACTCGCTAAGGTTAATTGGAGTTGCTCGACAGTTTCTTCTTCGGTAAATCCGTTTTCGAACAACAAAGTAGCTTCACTGATATTGTTTTTTACAACATCAATGTTTTGGCTTAGTACGTCAATATTCTGTTTTGCAACCAATGTATTGGTGTACCAATTCACAATCTCTTTTTTAACTTCTAATTGTGATTTTTCAAGGACATTTTCAGCAGTTTTTATATAGTGTTTTATTCCTTGAAGCCCAACGACATAAGTTCCATCAAAAAGGAGTTGACTAAGTTCAACATTTCCCATTGCCGACTGTGAAGTACCAAAGGTCACTTCAGCAAACTCCCCGACTTCACCACCAAAAAATTGTGCAGGAATCAAAGAAACAGGCTGTTCAAGAAAGTTTTGGTACTGGAGGTTTGCATTAATCTGTGGGAATCCAATTGAAATCGTTTTCCACTTTTCTTTGTGAGCTTTTTGAAGCTCTATTGAGGCATTTTTAATAGTCCGATTGTGCTTTAAACCCCACTCAATTGCCTCGTCAAGAGTAAATGATGCAGGGGATTCTTGTGCAGAAGACCAATAACCAATTAATAGTAAGGTAAGTGCAAGTGTTTTTTTCATTTATTTTTGTTCAGTATTAGCAATAAATTCATTCAATATTTTTAATCCTTTTGGTGTTACAATTGCTCGAGCATGGTACTCCAAGTAACTTTCGAAAAGTGTTTTGATGTCAAATTCGTCAACCGGGAAGACGTCTATATCACGGATACCACGCATCCCATTCATATATAATCGAGATACAAAGTCTACGTTAATATTGGGACGAAAAAGACCTGTTTCAATCCCTGTAACCAAACTTGATTTAACCATCACCCCAAAGCGTTCAAACTCTTGCCCTTTGATGTGTTCATATACTTCGGGATAATATTTTTGAAGTTGATAGGCTGGTGATGCATCCTTGTTTTGAAAGTGTTTAAGTACAATAGATTTTGTGCTATAAAGCTCCTCTATTGGGTGTGACGCTTCGCGTTTTAAGTTCTCAATTTCAAAGCAAACATTTTCAAATATAAATTGGGCGCTTTCCATCACCAATTGATTTTTATTTTCGAAATAGTTGTAAAAAGTCTTCTTTGAAATTGCCATGGATTCAGCAAGGTCATCCATAGTAACACTCTTGAATCCCAATTGAATAAAAAGCATACTTGCTTTTTGTACAATGCTCTCCTTCATTTTTTTTTTTGCAAAAGTAGTGCAGGAAACTTTTAAAACCAAATAAGTTTCCAAAGTTTTTTTAAATCAAATTTTACACTGTATTTTTTGGTTACTTTTGTGTAAAACAAATATTGTGCTCGCTAATTATCACTCAGCTTTTTTAAAATATCTTGATTCACAACTACCCAATGATCCACCAAAAGGATTATACGAACCAGTTGAATACATTATGCAGTTGGGAGGAAAACGTATCCGACCAATTTTAGCTCTTTTATCTGCAGAGGCTGTTAGTGGGAATTACAAAGATGCACTTGCCGTATCAATGGCTGTGGAAACCTTTCACAATTTTAGTTTGGTTCACGACGATATCATGGATGAAGCTCCCCTCCGAAGAACACAACCTACTGTTCATGAAAAGTGGGATATAAATACAGGTATCTTATCTGGAGATGTGATGCTTGTGATGGCTTACCAATATTTGACTAACTATCCAGCCCCTTTGTCTGTTGCTCTCAGTATGCTTTTTAGTGAAACTGCTCGAAAAGTATGCGAAGGACAACAATATGATATGGAGTTTCCAAATCAGAAAGATGTTACTGAATCAGAATACCTACACATGATTTGCTATAAAACTGCAGTGCTTTTAGGATGTTCACTACAAATGGGTGCAATGGTTGGTGGATTGTCTCGTGAGGAAAGTCAAGTATTTTATGATTTTGGAATTGAACTTGGATTGGCATTTCAGTTGCAGGATGATTATTTGGATGCTTTTGGTGACCCAAAAACATTTGGCAAACAAGTTGGGGGCGATATCATTGAAAACAAAAAAACCTTACTTTATTTGTTGGCAAAAGAAGGTGCAAATGAAGCGCAGAAGGATCAATTAAATTCACTATTTCATTCTCAAACTCAAAATACTTCAGATAAAATAGAAATAGTTAAATCCCTTTTTGTTGCAACCAAAGCAGATCAAAAAATCCAAGAAAGGATCGCTCAATACACCCAAAAAGCACTTGAAAAGGTGAATGGTTTTCCGATTTCAGATGAAAAGAAAAATGAGTTTCGCACTTTTGCTAACGCTCTAATGGAGCGAAAATTGTAAGTCAAAAAATACGACGAATAAGTGCAGTTAAAAATCGTCCAACAGGGAAGGAACTCATAAGTAAAACTTCTTGTCTCCAATTTGTTCTTTCATCTAAAAAAGTAAAAATTCGTTGAGGTGAATTTTTTTGAAACATACGAGTAAATAATCGGTGTCCATCTTTGTTGTGTTTGGCGAGTACGTCTAGAAACAGCATATCAAAAAAGTTGAATTTTGAAAACCGATTAAATTGATAAAGAGGCTTTTGATTCTTTAAAAACTCAACCAATCTCTTGATTTTTCTCACCGACTTTTGGAAGGTAAAACCAGTGCTTGCTTTTGTCCAACCACCCGCAGTTCCAATATTGAGCAAATTAGCGTGATTGTGCTGTTCAAAATTGTAAGCTGTCATTGGAATACTACCCGCCTCTTTTTCTTTGATCTCAACATTTCCCGCATTATTCGCCTTGAGGTAATCATCAATTGCGGTCTCGTATTCACTCGTTTCTAATAGATCTTTCGAAAATAGGGTGTATTCAACAAGGGCTTCATGCGCTGAAAAAGGAAGCACATACATAAATCGAGTGTTGTTTTTTTGAGGCAAATCAAAATCCATAAACACAATTGTTTCAGGATCAAAAATTGGATTTTCAGTCTGCACAAACCAGCCAACAAAATGCTGTTGTAAAACAGGATATTTAGTTTGATTTAGATGTGCATTATTAGGTAAACTAGAAAATACTTTGGCACTTGTATAGGTCGAATTTTTAGTTCGGACAGAGGTGTTTTTTTTATTTGGAATAAGTTCTAAAATCTCATCGTAAATGAGGGTACAGTTTTTAGCCTCCTTAAGTGTGTCGTAAACTGTGTTGTAAAAGTCCAATCCACGAATCATCTTATATGCGTATGGATCAAGTTGGAAATTAGATTCAAACCCTGTTGCTTTTACTTTTGCTTTAGACCATCTTTTTGAAGCAACCTGATCCCAATCTCCAGTGCCTGTTTCCCAGTAGCACCAAGTTCGGTCGTTGGTTGTTTTTTCCTCTTTTTCAATTAAACCAATAGAAAATGAAGCGAAAAAAGAATCTTGAATAAGGGCATGAGCGAGCAACAAGCCAGAAGCTCCACCTCCACAAATCAGGATATCAAATTGTTTTTCTTTTTCCACTTTCCTCAAAAATAAGCAATTACAGTGGATCGATTAGTGTAGGGTTAAAAAATGATTTTTGTTTAATGGGACACAATTACAATTAGTTTCATTTTTTCAAAAAACTTAAAATTGTGATATTCTGAACTTTATAAAAATTTAATGGGGGTAAACAGGGGATTATTTTCTTTAAAAGCTTTAAATTTACAGCAAATTTGACATATTTCCATGGAAGCAATCATTACCTATTTTGAGCAATTAAACCCGATTTTAGGAGCATTTTACGCAACACTTTTTACTTGGGGGGTTACTGCACTTGGAGCCTCAATTGTCTTTTTTGTTAAAGATCTCAATCGAGCTGTGCTTGACGGAATGCTTGGATTTACTGGAGGAGTTATGGTTGCTGCAAGTTTTTGGAGTTTACTTGCTCCAGGAATTGAAATGAGTGAAGGTGATGGATTTGAGAAAGTCCTTCCTGCTGCTATTGGATTTGGATTAGGAGCACTATTTATTTTTGCTCTTGATAAAATATTACCACATATCCATATTAATTTTAAGGAAAGTGAAGGAATCAAAACCCCATGGCATAGAACAACCTTGCTTGTTTTGGCAATCACCCTACACAACATCCCTGAAGGTCTTGCTGTGGGTGTACTTTTTGGTGGTGTAGCTGCTGGTTTGCCAGAAGCCTCAATAGCAGGTGCAGTTGTACTTGCGTTGGGAATTGGGATTCAAAATTTTCCAGAAGGTATCGCAGTATCCATACCAATGAGACGTCAAGGAGTGAGTCGATTTAAAAGTTTTTGGTACGGTCAAATGTCCGCTATTGTGGAGCCAATTGCAGCTGTTTTAGGAGCTCTTGCCGTTACTTTCTTCACACCAATTCTCCCTTATGCTCTATCGTTTGCAGCAGGAGCAATGATATTCGTCGTTGTAGAAGAGGTTATTCCTGAAACACAACAAGATAAATACACTGATATCGCTACCCTTGGATTTATAGGAGGGTTTATCGTGATGATGTCGTTGGATGTTAGCTTAGGCTAGTCCTGCTCTAGCAAACTATTCCAGCCTTGCGCGGTCAACTCAATTTGCTGTCCTAAACCAGTGATGAGGTTATTTCCTTTAGCAACTTCTGATATATGACCAATTACTGTTACTAGAGGATGATTTTTAAGTGCATCATAGTGCTTCTGATCGACAGTAAAAAGTAATTCATAATCTTCACCACCATTTAATGCCGCAGTAGTATTGTTGATAGAAAATTCCTTGCATATTTGTAAAACTTCAGGATCGATAGGAATTTTGTCTTCATAAATTTGACAACTTACTCCAGAAGACTTAGCGAGGTGCAATAATTCAGAAGACAGTCCATCGCTCACATCAATCATACTTGTTGGAACAATGTTTGAACTATCCAAAAGATCAATAATATCTGCTCTTGCTTCAGGTTTCAATTGACGTTCGACAGAGTACGCATAGGTTGATAAATCAGGTTGCGAATTAGGATTAACTTTGTACACTGCTTTTTCACGTTCAAGCACTTGTAGTCCCATATAAGCACCTCCCAAGTCTCCAGAAACAACAATTAAATCATTTTCTTTTGCACCTGATCGGTAACTTAGTTTTTCGGTTTTGGCAGTTCCAAGAGCAGTAACAGAAATAATTAAACCTGTTTTAGAACTTGTCGTATCTCCCCCAACCAAATCTACCTTATATCGTTTGCAAGCCAATGCAATCCCCTTGTATAACTCATCAATTGCCTCAAGAGAAAATCTATTCGAAATAGCAATACTTACTGTGATTTGAGTAGGAATTGCATTCATGGCAAATACATCAGAAAGATTCACTATAACTGCCTTATAACCGAGGTGCTTCAAGGGCATATAACTCAAATCAAAATGAATCCCCTCGATAAGTAAATCAGTAGATACGACTGTATTATCCGCATGTGAAATAATTGCAGCATCGTCGCCAATCCCTATAATTGAACTTGTTTGATCAAGCGCAAACTGTTTCTTTATGTGTTCTATTAAACCGAATTCACCCATGGAGGAAAGCGGAGTTTTTTCAAAATCTTTCTCTTCAAACATAGGACAAAAGTACACTCTTTTTGTTGGATTGGTGTCATGCTTAAATTGTGGTTTAATGGTTTTACTCAAATTTTTATTTTGAATCCCACTCAATGAATTCGATTAATTGGGGTCGTGAAAAGAAGTCTTAGGGGTAAAAATCTCATTAAAATGGGGCTTAAAACGGAAGAATAGGAAATTAATAATATCCAATTTTTGAATAGTTCTATTGAAGTAATCTATGGCTAAAAACATCTCATACTGACTGAAATAGCTTATATTTGCACTAAATTTAGAAAACGAAAAATTACTGTGATTAAGGTTTCAAGTTTCGCGAAAGAAAAGGTAACTATGTTGATGCAAGAAGAAGGCTTCGATCCATCAACTGCTTTTGTACGCGTAGGTGTTAAGAGTGGAGGTTGTTCAGGACTTTCCTACGACCTAAAGTTTGATTCTTCAAAAACAGAAGACGATCAACTGTTTCAAGACAACGATGTGCGTATTGTAGTAGATAAAAAAAGTTTACTCTATCTTGTTGGAACAACCTTAGAATATTCAGGGGGACTAAATGGAAAAGGGTTTGTTTTTCAAAACCCAAATGCCAATAGAACCTGTGGATGCGGAGAAAGTTTTTCGTTATAAAAAACAGCTATGGCATATACGGAAGAGGAGCTTAAAAAAGAGCTCGAAACCAAGGAATACGAATACGGTTTTTACACTGACATTGAGTCTGATACTTTCCCCGTAGGACTTAATGAAGATATCGTACGTGCTATTTCCAAAAGAAAAGAAGAGCCTCAGTGGATGACCGATTGGCGTCTAGAAGCTTTTGTTGCATGGAAAGAAATGGAAGAGCCTGAATGGGCAAATGTTACTTACAAAAAACCTGATTTCCAGGCAATTTCATATTATTCGGCTCCAAAAAAGAAAGATAAATATACTAGTTTAGAAGAGGTAGACCCTGAATTACTTGAAACATTTAACAAACTAGGTATTTCAATTGACGAACAAAAAAAATTAGCTGGCGTAGCTGTTGACATTGTAATGGACTCAGTTTCTGTTGCTACAACTTTTCGCGATACTCTAGCCAAAAAAGGTATTATTTTTTGTTCTATATCAGAGGCGATAAAAGAGCACCCAGAACTAGTAAAAAAATATATTGGATCTGTAATTCCTCAAAAAGACAACTTTTATGCTGCATTAAATTCTGCAGTATTTTCCGATGGATCTTTTTGTTATATTCCAAAGGGAGTTCGTTGTCCAATGGAATTATCCACTTATTTCCGAATTAATCAAGCTGGAACAGGACAGTTTGAGCGTACTTTGGTGATCGCCGATGAAGGAAGTTATGTATCTTACTTAGAAGGATGTACAGCACCCTCTAGAGATGAAAACCAACTACATGCAGCCTGTGTTGAACTAATTGCTTTGGACAATGCAGAAATTAAGTATTCTACAGTACAAAACTGGTTCCCTGGCGATAAAGAAGGTAAAGGAGGAGTATTCAATTTTGTAACCAAACGTGGAATTTGTCATACAAATGCCAAAATTTCTTGGACTCAAGTTGAAACAGGTTCAGCAGTTACATGGAAATATCCATCTTGTATACTTAAAGGAGACAATGCAATTGGAGAATTTTATTCAATTGCAGTAACAAATAACTTTCAGCAAGCCGATACAGGAACTAAAATGGTTCATATTGGAAAAAATACACGTTCAACAATAATATCTAAAGGGATATCAGCAGGAAAATCTCAGAATAGTTACAGAGGATTAGTCCAAGTGAATCCAAAGGCAACCAATGCACGAAATTTCTCACAGTGTGATTCACTTCTAATGGGAAATGAATGTGGGGCTCACACATTCCCTTATATCGAAGCAAGAAATAATTCTGCACAGATTGAACATGAAGCGACCACGAGTAAGATTGGAGAAGATCAAATTTTTTACTGCAACCAACGTGGAATTGATACAGAAAAGGCAATTGCACTTATTGTCAATGGATTTAGTAAAGAAGTATTGAATAAACTACCTATGGAATTTGCCGTTGAGGCACAAAAATTATTAGAAATCTCCCTCGAAGGATCAGTAGGGTAATTATAACAACTATGCTTAAAGTCACAAACTTACACGCTAGTGTAGAAGATAAAGAAATTTTAAAAGGGATAAACCTTGAAGTAAAACCGGGTGAGGTACACGCAATAATGGGACCTAATGGTTCTGGAAAAAGTACACTTTCAACCGTAATTGCTGGACACGAGGATTATGATGTTGGAAAAGGAAAAATTGAATTTGAAGGAGAAGATATTGCTGAATTGGACGCTGAAGAACGCGCACACAAGGGTATCTTTCTATCTTTTCAGTATCCAGTGGAAATACCTGGGGTAACAGTTACCAACTTTATCAAAACAGCAATCAATGCATCTCGTAAGGCAAAAGGATTGGACGATATGCCAGCAAATGAGATGCTTAAAAAAATTCGTGAAAAAGCAGCTTTACTCGAAATAGATTCAAAGTTTTTATCACGATCGTTAAATGAAGGTTTTTCAGGAGGAGAGAAAAAGCGAAACGAAATTTTTCAGCTTGCTATGTTAGAACCTAAACTCGCAATTTTAGATGAGACAGATTCAGGATTGGATATTGATGCTTTAAAAATTGTAGCCAATGGTGTAAATCGATTAAAAAGTAAAGACAATGCTGTTGTTGTAATTACTCATTACCAGCGTTTGTTAGATTATATCGTTCCAGATTTTGTTCACGTACTTCATAATGGTCGTATAGTAAAATCAGGCACAAAAGAATTGGCACATGAACTTGAAGCGAAAGGATATGATTGGATTAAACAAGAGCTAGCCTAATGGAGTTGAAAGAAAAAATGTTGTCTTCCTTTATGGTCTTGGAACAAGAGCTTGACCTTAGCTCACCGGTACATGAAATTCGTTCAAAAAGTATGAAAACTTTCGAAGCTCAGGGATTTCCAACAAAAAAACAAGAAGCTTGGAAATATACTTCCTTGGCGAAGCTACTTAAAAATAACTACAGTATTTTTCCAAAAAAGGAATCGAGTATTGAGTTAAAAGATGTCAAAAAATACTTTTTATACGAAATTGATTCCTATAAAGTTGTCTTTATTGACGGAGTGTACAGTCCTTTCTTATCTGACACTACCCATGATGGTCTTGACGTATGCCTACTTTCCGCGGCTTTGTCCAAAACAAAGTATAAAGCACGCATTGAAAAATATTTCAATAAAGTGGCTAAACAAGATGAAAGTTTAACTGCCCTTAATACTTCATTTGCAAAAGAGGGTGCTTATATTTTTGTACCAAAATCTACTGTTGCTGAAAAACCAATTGAAATTATCCATTTTTCAACAGGAGAACAAGGAGATTTTTTACTCCAACCAAGATCACTTGTTGTGGTTGAAGAAAATGCACAGGTTCAAATTATTGAACGTCATCAAAGTTTGGCTCCACATGATGTTTGGACCAACACAGTTACTGAAATTTTTGCCGAAAAAAGCGCAAATATTGACTACTATAAAATTCAAAACGACAGAACGGATGCTTCTTTAGTTGATAATACTTATATCTCTCAAGACCAACAGAGTAATGTCAAAGTACATACCTTTTCGTTTGGAGGAAAAATCACACGAAATAACCTCAATTTCTACCACAAAGGAGAACATATTGAGTCAACGATGAAAGGGATTACAATCATAGAAGATCAACAACATGTTGATCACTATACCTTAGTACACCACGCACAACCTAAGTGTGAAAGCCACCAAGATTACAAAGGAATCTTTTCAGACCAAGCAGTAGGGGTGTTTAATGGAAAAATTTTAGTAGATAAAATTGCCCAAAAAACAAATGCTTTTCAGCAAAATAACAATATTCTACTAGACGATAAAGCAACGATAAACACAAAACCACAATTGGAAATTTTTGCTGATGATGTAAAATGTTCCCACGGTTGTACCATCGGACAATTGGATGAAGATGCCCTTTTTTATCTACGATCTCGTGGAATTCCAAAAAAAGAAGCTAAAGGACTTTTAACCTATGCTTTTGCCAATAATGTACTTGAAAGTGTTGCTATTCCATCACTTAAAACACGAATAAATAAGCTAATTGCCATGAAACTTGGTGTTAATTTAGGACATGATTTATAGAAGCTTTGATATTGAAAAAATACGTGCTGAATTTCCAATACTCAATCGTGAAGTAAATGGCCAGCCACTTGTTTATTTTGATAACGCGGCAACTTCCCAAACACCAACTCCTGTAATTGATTCTATTGTTGATTATTATTCTCGATACAATGCTAACATTCACCGAGGAGTTCATACACTAAGTCAGGAGGCAACAGATGCCTACGAACAGGCTAGAAAAAAAATTCAGTTGCATTTCAATGCAGCAAAATCACATGAAATTATTCTTACTTCTGGAACAACTCACAGTATAAATATTGTCGCTTCAGGATATGCCAATTTGCTAAAAAAAGGAGATGAACTTTTAGTTTCTGCAATGGAACATCATTCCAATATTGTGCCATGGCAAATGTTGTGTAAAAAAACAGGCGCTGTTCTAAAAGTCATTCCAATGACTGAAAAAGGCATATTGAAAATGGATGTTTTTTCTTCCATGCTCAACGAAAAAACTAAACTCGTTTTTGTCAATCATGTCTCAAATGCATTAGGAACAGTCAATCCAGTTACTGAGATTATTAGAAGATCACATGAAGTTGGTGCCAAAGTACTCATTGATGGAGCACAAGCATCACCTCATATAAAAGCAGATGTGCAGGAATTAAACGTTGATTTTTATGTGACTTCTGCACATAAATTATGTGGTCCAACTGGGGTTGGAATGCTATACGGAAAAGAAACTATCTTAAATGAACTACCTCCTTATCAAGGTGGCGGAGAGATGATTGCAGAGGTGACATTTGAAAAAACAACCTATGCTGGCTTGCCTCATAAATTTGAAGCGGGGACACCTAATATTGCAGGTGGAATTGCTTTTGGAGCAGCCTTAGATTATATGAATGGGATCGGTTTTGACACAATTGCCGCATATGAAAATGAACTTTTAGTCTATGGAACTCAACAACTTCGTATGATTGAAGGAGTAACTATTTATGGTGAAGCAGAAGAAAAAACAGCTGTCATTTCTTTCAATGTAAATGGTATTCACCCTTACGATGTTGGAAGTATTTTGGATAAAATGGGAATTGCCGTACGCACAGGACATCATTGTGCACAGCCTATTATGGATTTTTATCAGATACCTGGAACGATTCGAGCTTCTTTTTCGTTTTATAATACAAAAGAAGAAATCGACCGTATGATTACTGCACTTAAACGTGCGATTTTGATGTTACAATAAATTGTACCTTTAGTAAGCCATGACAATTCAAGAAATACAAAAAGAAATCATAGATGAATTTAGTCTGTTTGAAGACTGGATGCAACGTTATGAATACATGATTGAGTTAGGAAAATCACTTCCTATAATTCCTACTGAATTCAAAACAGATGACAACATCATAAAAGGATGTCAGAGTAAGGTATGGGTTCATGCTGCCCTAGATGGAGATAAACTTGAGTTTACTGCAGATAGTGATGCAATTATAACCAAAGGAATTATTGCAATTTTAATTCGTGTTTTTTCTAACCAACATCCAAAAGATATCCTTGATGCTGATACGAATTTTATTGATCAAATCGGTTTAAAAGAACATTTATCACCCACACGAGCCAATGGACTTGTGTCAATGATTAAACAAATCAAAATGTACGCAATAGCGTTCCAAACACAATTGAACTAGTTATGTCAGAAAATACAATTGATACTCAAGCGTTAGGTGAGAAAATAGTACAGGTTCTCAAAACTATTTATGATCCAGAAATTCCAGTAGATATTTATGAATTGGGTTTAATTTATGATGTTTTTGTCAATGAGGATTTTGATGTAAAAGTACTGATGACATTAACCACACCTAATTGTCCCGTAGCAGAAACACTTCCCGTTGAGGTTGAGGAAAAAGTAAAGTCAATTAATGAAGTTAAAGGGGCTGAAGTTGAAATTACCTTTGATCCCCCTTGGACACAAGACTTGATGAGCGAAGAAGCGAAACTTGAATTAGGACTTCTCTAATGGCAGATGAAATAGTCAATCGTGTCGCACAAAGTGCACTAATTACCTTTGACTTAGAGGAACTTTATCCCGCTGGAATCCGTAGACAACTTGATATTAGTCAATGGCTTGAAAACGGAATAGTCCTTCGTGAAAAAGAATTTCGTTCTGCATTAAAACAATTTGATTTTTCCTCATATAAAGATAATTACGTCGCTTTACATTGTAGTACAGATGCGCTTTTACCTGCGTGGGCTGCACTTTTAGTTACTACTCATTTGTATCCTTTTGCCAAAAAAATTGTCATGGGTTCATTGTTGGATTTAGAAAATGAAATTTATTTCGAAATAATTTCTAATCTAGATCTTCAGCCTTTTGAAAATAAACCGATAATTATCAAAGGATGCTCAGAAAAAACTATTCCTGAAGCAGCATTTGTTCGTTTGATTCAAACACTTCAACCAACGGTTAAAAGTTTGTTTTACGGTGAGGCTTGTTCTTCCGTACCTTTGTATAAAAAGTAATTTTGGCAAAATCCAAAAAAGTTTTAATTCTTACCTATTATTGGCCACCTTCTGGAGGATCAGGAGTTCAACGATGGATGTATTTTGCCAAGTATTTAAAAAAATTAGGGTGGGAACCTATCGTACTAACCGTTGATGATCAATTCGCTTCCTATCCAGTCATTGACCAAACCTTAGAGGAACAAGTTAAAGGAATCCGCGTTATAAAAACAACTACTCGCGAACCTTTACGATGGTATTCTAAGCTTTTCTCAGGGAGTTCAACCAATGAGATTCCTCAGGGAGAAGTAAATACAAAAGGGTTAACACGTAAAATAGCCGCATTTATTAGAGGTAATTTTTTTATTCCAGATGCACGAAAAGGATGGGTGCCTTTTGCGACTAAAGTAGCCAGTGATTTACTCCAAAAAGAAACAATTCACCATTTAATTACAACTGGACCTCCTCATTCTACTCATCTTACAGGGCAAGCACTTAAAAAGAAATTTCAACTTAATTGGTGGGCTGATTTTCGAGACCCATGGAGTACTATTTTTTATAATCAAGACTTGTACCGTTTAGCTAGGAGTATTAAAAAAGATAAAGCGTTTGAAAAGAATATAGTTCAGAATGCGGATGGTATTTTAACAACTGTATCTGGAGCTTTTCATGAGGAATTAAAAGTTATCGCACCTAATCAACGGTTTATAGCTATTCCTAACGGATATGATGAAGAGTTAATTAATTCTAGCGAAAGAGTCCCACTGGAGGATGTCTTTCATGTTGTGTACACAGGACTACTTACCCACAATCAAGACTACAAGCCTGTTTTAGAAATTCTCTCTAAACTTTCAAAAAAACATAAGATTCGCTTTTCACTTGCTGGAAATATACGCAAAGAAATCATTGATGAAATACGGGAGAAATTACCTGAAGTCCACATGATCTACTTGGGTTATATCACCCATAAAAAAGCAGTTGATTTGACCAAAAGCGCACACTTACTTCTCAACTTTATTTTTCGAGGTGCAGAAACACAAATGATATCAGGTAAATTATTAGAATATCTAGCAACTGGTACACCTGTTCTTTCATTTGGAGACCCAACCAGTCCACTAGCCAATTTTATTAAACAAGGAAGTCATGCAGACCTACTTGACAAATCAGACAATAAAGGAATACAGTCTTTTATCGAATCTGTTATAGACACAACCCCACAGAATAATTTTCCTAATATTCAAAAGTGGAGTAGAAAGGAATTAACGAAAGACCTTGTCAAAAGTGTACTGCATTCTTGAATGAGGGTTTTAAATTCCACTGGATCTTTCCACAATGTCTCAAAACTCTGATTTGAAGTTGTATTCATCGGGAAGGCTTAAATTAGTTGTCCAGTTTAATATCTTACTGTAACTAGTTGTGCCCATATATTTAGAGTTTCTAATTAGCATTGAAAAAGAAGGAACTCCTGCTGTAAATTTCATAAAATCAGAAGAATCATCAAAAGAATTTCCATGGTCAAAGATTTCTAACTCAATAGGGATACTGGAATCAGAATCTGGAAGTTTGTACCTTAGGTCAATACTAAATGTAGTATCATTTTGATTGGGGTTATCTGATGGAACTATTTCGTACAATGCTGTGATATTTTGATTAGCTCCAATTTCTCCAGCATCTTTTTCATCATCTTCAAAATCCTCTTGATTCAATATTCTATTTTCGCAACCAATTAGACGGTACGATTCAACATTTAACGTGTTAAATTCAACTTAAACTTTTACATCTTTAGCTACTGTAAGAAATTTACTATACTCGTAAATAAATACTTTTCGTAGTTGTTCAATATTATCAAGATATTCATAATTTCCATTTCCATTATTTGCAATTTGCTCTAAAGTACCCTCGTTTAAATTACCTCTACCCACACCAAGAACTGTTAAAAACACACCTAAATCTCTCTTGGTTTCAACTAGGTTAATCAATTCTTCTTGACTAGAAGGTCCTACATTAAAATCACCATCAGTTCCAAGGATAATCCGATTGTTACCCCCTTGAATAAAATTCTGTTGAGCAATTTCGTAAGCAGTTATAATTCCTTCTGCACCAGCGGTACTTCCAGAGGAACCAAGAGAATTAATGGCTCTTTTAATCTTGTCTTTATCATCACCAGAAGTTGATTCCAATACAACTCCAGCAGAGCCTGCATAAGTAACAATTGCAACCCGATCAGAATCCTTTAATTCATCTACAAAAAGCTTAAATCCATTTTTTAAGAGCTCTAGTTTATCTTCACTAGCCATGGATCCCGATACATCAATTAAGAAAATAAAATTCGACCTTGGCAATTCATCAGCAGCAACCGTCTTTCCTCTAATTCCGATTCTGACTAACTTATTTAATTCATTCCAAGGACATTGACTTACTTCACCGTTTAAACTAATTGGATGTGTTGTATCGCTAACATCATAGTTTAGATTAAAGTAGTTGATAAATTCTTCTGTTCGCACAGCTGACGATGGAGGTAAGCGGTGCTCCTGCAAGACATATCTTCTCGTGTTTGCATATGATGCACCGTCCGCATCAATTGAAAAAGTAGAAATGGGTTCTTCAGAAACATAAATAAACGGATTTTCAACTACCTCATTATAATTGTCTCCAGAGTATAAATCACCATCATATATATTATTGTTTGAAATAGGTATAAAACTGCTTTCATTTGCTGCAAAGTTATCTTGATGATAAGAACAACTGTAAAAAATCCTAGGATGATTAGGCTTAAAATTAATCTTGAAGTTTTCATTTTATTATTTTTATTTGGGTTAGACATTAACTGCTTAACTCAAACATACTCTACTCAATGTGCTTTTTAGTATATCATGCTAAGACGAAATAAACCATAGCATGTTTGATAGCGTAACTAAAAATTAATAAAACTGAAATAGTGTAGGTTTTTCATGTGTGTAGAACAAGTTTGGGTTAGCAATGTTATAAATTTAGAACTTTTTTTTATTTATAAAAATTCATTTCATCTAAATACTGCCAACTTTCAGGAGGCAGCAGAGGTCTTATATTTTTACTTTCTTTTATCCATTCTCGAATAGCAGATGAAGATACTTCAATTTCAGGCGCCTTTATCCGTTTTACTTTAGGGTGTGAACTCAAATCCTTTGGAATTGGTTTATGTCCTTTTCTAGGATAGACATAAATTTGATATTCTTCAAGGATAACGGTATGATTTTTCCATTTATGGAAAGAGGCTAGATTATCCTCTCCCATTAACAAGACAAAAGACTTATTTGGATGTTTTTCTTGCAAATGAACAAGTGTATCAATGGTATAGCTTGGTGTTGGAAGCCCAAATTCAATATTTGAGGGATATAGCTTTGGATATTCATAGGTAGCACGGTAAACAAGCTCCAAACGATGATGATTTGCCAACATACGCTGTTTCTGTTTAAATGGATTTTGTGGACTGACCACAAGCCATACTTGATCTAAGTCAGTATGTTCAGCAAAATGATTTGCCAGTATTAGGTGCCCATTGTGTATGGGATCAAACGTACCAAAATACAATCCTATTTTTTGCATGATGTAAAGGTAGGGAATTGCTTATGAATGCAAGAATTGCCTAACAAGACGAACGACCTCTTGTTTGGCTTCCTCCAAATTGTCATTCACCAATATTACATCAAAGTCTTGAGAGAAGGTAAGCTCGCTTGCTGATTTATCTAAACGTTGCTGAATTTTATCTTCGCTTTCTGTTCCACGTTCACGCAATCGCTTTTCTAGTTCATACAAAGAGGGTGACTCTACAAATACAGATAATGTTTGATTGGGATATTGATCTTTGATATTCAAACCTCCCTTAACATCAATATCAAACAACACATGCTTTCCCTCTCCCCAGAGTCGCTCCAATTCAGAATGTAAAGTTCCATAGAAAGTACCCGAGTATACCTCTTCGTATTCTACAAACGCATTATCTTGTATTTTTTGTTTGAACTCCTTTTCGCCAAGAAAATAGTAATCTTTTCCGTTTTCTTCTGTTCCTCTAGGTGCACGAGAGGTAGCTGAAATTGAGAATCCAAGTGGTAATTGCTGTTGGAGTAAGTGGCGAACTAAAGTCGTTTTTCCACTACCCGAGGGTGCCGAAAATACAAATAATTTACCTTCCTTCATCCTAGAGAACATTAAGTAGCTGTTCTTTAACTTTTTCTAATTCATCTTTCATCTGAACAACAATTTTTTGAAGTCCAGCATGGTTGGCTTTTGACCCAATTGTATTTATTTCACGACCCATTTCTTGAGCGATAAAACCAAGTTTCTTTCCGTTGGGAATCTGTTGATTCATGATTTCAAAAAAATAATCAATATGATTTTTTAGTCGTACTTTTTCTTCAGTAATATCGTATTTTTCTAGGTAATATATCAACTCTTGCTCAAAGCGATTTTGATCTACTTCGGCTTTAAGATGATCTACAGCTGCAACGAGTTTTTCTCGAACTTTTTCAGTACGTTCAGGATCAATTTTAATTACTTCTTCCAAAAGATGTCTAAGTTCTTCTAGTCGAGAGATAAAATCTTTTTCGAGAACTGCTCCTTCACTTGCTCGGTGTTGATTTACTTTTTGAATTGTTTCTACAACCAAAGAAACAACTGCTTTTTTCTCTTGCTCATCAAGGTCTTCTTTTTCACTTTTTAGAGTATCTGGAAGACGAACAGCAATTTTAAGTAGTTCTAAATCATCAATAGGTTCAATCGATCGAAGTTGATTCATATAGCCCTTGATGACCTCTTGATTGAGTTTACTTGAACTTTCTAAACCAGAATTATCTACGAAAATAGAGACGTCAATTTTACCACGAGTCAAATGATTGTTTACTTCTTTACGAATAAGCGATTCTATTTCACGATAAGAATGAGGTGTTCGTATATTTAAATCGATGTTTTTACTGTTGAGCGTTCGAAGTTCAACCACTATTTTTTTATTGTCAAATTGGGTTTCACTTTTCCCAAAACCAGTCATCGATGTTATCATATGGTAGCCTTAAAGTTTTCTTATTTTAATATTTCGGTAAGCTACGCGATCACCATGATCTTGTAAACCTATTTTTCCTGTTTTGAATTGTCCAAATTTTGGTGCGTGTGTATAATTGTATGCTTCTGTATTGCCAAATTTAGATTTTGCAATTAAAGCTTCCCACTCAGGGCCATTAACAGGGAAAGTAACTATCTCTGTTCCGTTCAACTCTACACTTCCCTTGTTTGCATTATGATCAATCGTTAGTAAAACATGATTCCATTCACCAGCAGGATTACATACATCATAAGTAGGTTGAACAATGTCGTAAAGGGCACCTGCTTGATGAAATTTTGGGTTAGCTTGTGCATCAGGATGACGTTCGTTGTCCAAAACCTGAATTTCGGGTCCTGTCAAATAAGGCTCGCCAAATTCCTCTCCCTCTTGCACACCCCAAAAAATACCACTATTTCCAGCTTCTGAAATATTCCACTCAATTGATAATTGAAAGTTTGTAAATTCTTCGTTTGAGACAATATTTTTACCACCATTACCGTAGGTTCTAACTCCTTCCGGATCAAAAACCATTGCTCCATCAATGATTTGCCATTCTTCTGATATATCAGCACCATTATATAAATGCCAACCATTAAAAGTTTCTCCATCAAATAGAGAAATCCATTCATCCTGATCGGGTGTTTCTGCCACTTGAACTTCAGTTTTTTTCTTATCTGTTGTCCCCTGACATGCAGTAATAGTGAAAAGCACTATCATTGTGTAAATAATTTTTTTCATGAGTCTAATAATTAAAGGTTTAAAATGTTTTTTAAATGTGCTTGGTCAATCGTACCTCCAGCAAAATCATCAAAAGTTTTTTCAGTTGCTTCAATAATGTGATTTCGAATAAATTCTGCTCCTTCACGAGCTCCCTGCTCGGGACTTTTCACGCAGCATTCCCACTCCATAACAGCCCAAACATCGCAACCATATTCGGTAAGTTTAGTAAAAATAGTTTTGAAGTCAATTTGACCATCACCTGGTGAACGGTAGCGACCAGCGCGATCTTTCCATGTACCGTATCCTCCAAAAGCACCTTTCTTTCCATTTGGTTTAAATTCAGAATCTTTTACGTGAAATGCTTTTATAAATTCATGGTAATGGTCAATGTAGGTGATATAGTCAAGTTGCTGTAGTACAAAATGACTAGGATCATACAGAATATTTACTCGTTTATGGTTATTTGTTGCTGCAAGAAACCGCTCAAAAGTTTCTCCATCGTGTAGATCTTCTCCAGGATGAATTTCATAACATGCATCAACACCATTTTCATCAAATACGTCGAGTATTGGTAACCAACGTTTAGCCAGCTCTTTAAACCCCATATCTATAAGACCCTCTGGTTGTTGTGGCCAAGGATGCCAATACGGCCATAGGAGAGATCCGGAAAAAGTAGCATGAGAACCGATGCCTAAACGACGACTAGCAATTGCAGCTTTTTTAACTTGATCAACTGCCCATTCTGTGCGTGCAGTTGGATTGTTTTTTACTGGGTCAGGAGCAAAGTTGTCAAACATTAAATCATAGGCAGGGTGAACAGCAACAAGCTGACCTTGAAGGTGTGTTGAAAGTTCTGTGATTTCTAATCCATATGAATTTATTTTTCCTTTAAGGTCATCACAATAAGTTTGACTTTCAGCAGCTTTATCCAAATCAATCAGCCATTTGTCAAGTGTTGGTATTTGGATGCCCTTATAGCCTAAATCTGATGCCCATTTACAGAGTCCCTCAAGACTATTAAAGGGTGCTTTTTTGTCGATGAATTGTGCCAAAAATACGGCAGGTCCTTTGATGGTTTTCACTTGTTGTTTATTTTATAAATTGACCCAAACGTTTCCGTTTTTATGGGATTCCAATACTTTTTCAATAAAGTGCATTCCCCGCACGCCTTCTTCCAAATCAGGAAAAGAACCGTGGGTAAATTTTTCTCCACGAATAGCTTTGGCTACTCCGTTATAAATATTCCCCATTGCATCATACATTCCTTCTGGATGGCCTGGAGGAAGCTTTGTTGCTTCTTTCGCAAAGTCAGAGAGAAAATCATATCCGGGCTTTAGCACTTGCATTGGCTTTCCTTCTTGCAAATAGGTAAGGTAATTTGGGTTCTCCTGCGACCATTTGAATCCTCCTGTTTCTCCGTAAATTTGCACAGTAAAATTATTTTCTTCAGCTGTAGCAATTTGTGAAACACGAAGAACCCCTTTACAATAATCAGAAAAGCGAACTAAGATAGTGCCATCTACATCCATTTGATTGTCGGGATAACGGTAATTTAAATCAGCTAAGAGTTGTTTTACTCTTAGGTTAGTTACATATTCTACCATGTCAAACGCATGAGTCCCAATGTCACCGACACAACAGCTCATTCCTCCTTTATCTGGATCTAACCTCCAAACCGTTTTTCTTTGGTGTGTATCGTGAATTATAGGGTTTATCCATCCTTGATAGTACTGTAAATCAACTTTTTGTACGTTCCCAATTGCACCAGCAGCTATCATCTGCTTCATTTGACGAACCATAGGGTACCCAGTATAGGTATATGTAACGGCAAACACAACTTGTTTTTCAGCTTGCATTTTTTCAAGCTCAAGTGCTTCAGCTGAGGTTGTAGTTAGCGGTTTTTCGCAAATTACGTTGAATCCATGCTCAAGTAACTTTTTTGCCATAGGGAAATGAAGAAAATTAGGGGTTAGTACCGAGATAACTTCCATCCTCTCAGCCTCAGGAAGTTTCATTTCTTCTTCTATCAATAAGTCAAAATTATCATACACCCTATTTAGGGGTATTCCAATATGAGCAGCAAACTCATTGTTTTCTGTAGGATTTGGATTAAAGCATCCACCAACAATCTGATATCGATCAAACATATTGGATGCAATTCTATGAACTCCTCCAATGAGAGAGTCTCCTCCTCCTCCAAGTATTCCTAAACGTATTTTATGATTCAATTTGTTAGTCGTCTTTAAGTTTAATTTCTTCGTCTTTAAAGATAAGCATAAATAAGAGTAAAACTGCAACAGCAAAGGCAGCAGGAAGCATCCAAATCATTTCCCAATTATGTTCTCCGTTTGCCATAAGGTATGTGTCTGAAATTTTTCCAGCGACCCAAAATCCAATAAGCATTCCTACACCATAAGTGGCAAGTGTAATTAATCCTTGTGCGGCACTTTTTACTTTTTCTCCAGCTTTAAAATCAGTATATATTTGACCAGACACAAAAAAGAAGTCATAACAAATACCATGTAGGGCAATCCCAAGAATAAGCATGAAGCTTAATTCACCAGCATTTCCGTAAGCAAAAAGAGTATAGCGAATAGCCCAAGCTAACATTCCAATTAAAAGTGTTTTTTTAAACCCAAAACGTTTAAAAAACAACGGTAATAATAGCATAAACAACACCTCACTCACTTGTCCAAGAGTCATTTTACCTGTTGGATTTTCCATCCCTAATTCAACCAAAAAAGGATTGGCTTGTTGGTAGTAAAAAGCAAGAGGAATACAAATTAAAATTGATGTTATAAAGAACATTAAAAAATTACGATCTTTTAAAAGTTTGATTGCATCAAGCCCGAGAATTTCTCCTATTGAAAGTTTTTCACCTCCTGAATTTGAGGGAGGAGTTTTAGGTAGGGTGAAGCTAAATATACCTAGTACTGCAGATGCAACTGCTACCATAGTAAATGTGTTGGCTAATGCACCGTTTGCAATTGCCTCTTGAGCATCCCATTTGAATAGATAGCTAATTACAAGTCCAGCAACGATCCATCCAATGGTCCCAAAAACACGAATATTTGAAAATTCTTTAGCAGGGTCCTTCATTTGGAAAAAGGAAACCGAATTCACAAGTGCTAAGGTTGGCATATAAACTAACATATAGCCAAACACATAAAGATAAAAAGCATTAAAATCTCCAGCTTGTGACATGAGGTACATTAGAACAGCACCCACAAGATGAAGTACACCAAGTATACGTTCTGCATTAAAAAAACGATCGGCGATAAGACCGATAAATACAGGAGCTATAATTGCTCCCCATGATTGAGTTGAAAATGCCATAGCAGTTTCAGATCCTGTTGCACCAAGGTTATTTCCTAAAAAAGTTCCTAAAGTTACAAACCAGCCTCCCCAAATAAAAAATTGGAGAAACATCATTAAAGAAAGTTGAAATTTAGTCGTTGAATTCATTTTGGTTTGGTTTTGATTAAACGATGAGTTTGGCTTTTTCTAGCAATAAATTTTTGGTTGCCAAAATTCCATCGATTTCAGCAAGCTCACTTCCTTCATATTCTACTCCAATAAAACCAGTGTATCCTGATTTTTTGATAAGTTTCAACATACGAAGGTAATCGGTATAAACTTCTTCTCCATTTTGATTAAATTCGTGTGATTTGGCGCTAACAGCAAACGCACGAGGAAGCAGTTCATCAACACCTTGATATCTATCGTATTCGCGAACACACGAACCATCCCATCGCTCACCCTCTTCTCTTTCGAGACAGAAATTTCCGAAATCGGGGAGTGTTCCACAGTTTTTCAAATTAACTTGGTCAAGCATCTTCATTACTAAAGCTGCATTTGAAGAAAGTAAACCATGATTTTCTATAATGACATTAACATTGTGTTCTGCGGCAAATGTTCCTAGTTTTGACATTCCATCAGACGAAGCATCAAGCCAAGCCTGTTCGTCTTTTTCTCCGAATAGGTTAATTCGTATTGAATGACATCCCATTTCTGCAGCAGCTTCAACCCATTTTTTGTGGTTTTCTACTGTTTGATTTCGAACAGCTACATCAGAAACAGAAAGGTCTCCTTCTTCATCAATCATTATTAATAAATTTTCAACTTGATGTTCTTTTGCTTTCTGATTGGATAAGGCAATAAAATTTTTCATTGCAGTGGATTTGTCTTTGGCTTCTATAATTTCTGGATAAAGCTGACTTACATACTCAATTCCAGCAAACCCTAATTCACTTGCTTTAGCAGCAAAATCGTATGGGCTCATAGCTCCACTTTGAATGGCTCTGTGAAGTGACCACTGAGCAAGCGATAATTTAAAAAATGGTGACTTTTCGATTTCTTTTTTTTTATTTGTTCCTGAACATGCATAAACCCCAAGGGCTGATGCGCCAACCCCAACTGCGAGGCTTTTTTGTATAAAATTTCTGCGTTTCATGGTGTTATTTATAAATGACAATATAAACATAGTTATAGAAAACCAATTCTGGACTCTTTTACATTGTAAATTTATTCAACCGAAAACGTTTTAAATTATGTTTTCCTCAAATAAAAAAGCAAAATATAGCTAAATACAAAATCAAGGTTTTATATTTGATTTGCTACACAAAAAAACAAATATAATATATGAGTCTTTCAAATTTTGAAACCCAATACGACGCTATCGTCGTGGGAACAGGGATTAGCGGAGGTTGGGCTGCCAAAGAATTAACTGAAAAAGGATTAAAAACCCTTGTTTTAGAACGCGGTCGCATGGTCAAACATATTGATGATTACCCAACGATGAACAAAGATCCTTGGGATTTTCCTCATGGTAATGTGATTACTCAGGAGGCTCGAGAGCGTCAACCTAAACAAAGTAGGACTGGATATACAACAAGAGAAGAAACAAAACACTTTTTTGTAGATGACATTGATCATCCCTACAACGAAGACAAACAATTTGACTGGTGTCGTGGGTATCATGTTGGTGGTCGTTCACTTATGTGGGGAAGGCAAAGTTACCGTTTAAGTAATTTTGATTTTGAAGCAAACCTTAAAGATGGAATAGCAGTAGATTGGCCAATCCGATATGAAGACTTAGCCCCTTGGTACTCTTATGTTGAAAAACATGTTGGAATTTCTGGAGAATCACTGGGATTACCTCACCTTCCTGATAGTGAATTTTTAAAGCCTATGGAACTTACATGTGTAGAAGATCACTTAAAACAATCCATTGCTGAAAAATATGATGATCGTCTTTTAACTATCGGACGTGTTGCTCATATCACTGAAGGAACAAAACCTGGCGCAGGACGAATCAATTGTCAATATAGAAACCGATGTGCAAGAGGATGTCCTTTTGGTGGATATTTTAGTAGTAATTCATCTACATTACCAATGGCAGAAGCTACTGGAAATATGACACTTCGACCAAACTCAATTGTGCATGAAGTGATTTATGACCCAAAAACTAAAAAGGCATCAGGAGTACGTGTAATTGATGCGGTTACCAAGGAGTCCTTTGAATTCAATGCGAAGGTTATCTTCTTGTGCGCATCTGCAGTTGCTTCAACATCTATTTTGATGCAATCCAAGTCAGCACATTTTCCGAATGGAATGGGAAATGCATCAGGAGAATTAGGACATAATATCATGGATCACCATTTTCAAGTAGGTGCATCTGGTGAGTTTGATGGATTTGAAGATAAATATTATACAGGTCGTCGACCTAATGGAGTATATATTCCTCGTTTTAGAAACATTGGAGGGAAATCAAATCAGAAAAATTTCCTCAGAGGATATGGATATCAAGGGGGAGGTAATCGCGATTCGTGGACTGATAGTGTCAAAGAAATGGCATATGGGCCACAGTTTAAAGAAGCAATTTTAAATCCGGGAGGCTGGTCAATGGGACTTAATGGATTTGGTGAAATCTTGCCTTATCACGAAAACCACATGTATTTGAATTACGACAAATTGGATCAGTGGGGTCTTCCGACAGTTACCTTTGATGCGGAAATCAAGGAAAATGAACGTGCTATGCGAAAAGACATGCAACTACAAGCAATTGAAATGCTTGAAACAGCTGGTTTTAAAAATGTTCAGGGATATGATAACGATTATCACATTGGACTTGGAATTCATGAAATGGGAACTGCTCGTATGGGTCGCAATCCTAAAACTTCTGTACTAAATGGAAACAATCAGCTGCATGAAGTACCGAATGTATTTGTAACTGATGGAGCATGTATGACATCTGCTGCCAACCAAAACCCATCACTTACTTATATGGCACTAACTGCAAGAGCAGTAAATTTTGCTGTAGAGGAATTGAAAAAAATGAACTTATAAATTTCTATTATGGAAAGAAGAACTGTCTTAAAAAATATTGGTCTTTCATTTGGTGCAATTACATTGACGCCAACAGTTGCAAGTCTAATTCAGAGCTGTCAATCCGGTGAAACGGTTGCAGCTTCTTTTCTCAACACACAACAAGCTGGACTGGTAGGCAAAATCATTGATGTAATTTTACCTACTACAGCTAATGTACCAGGAGCCTTAGATTTGAATTTGTTGCAATTTATTGATGGTTATATTGATAAAGTGTCTAGCAAAGAAGAACAATACTTTGTCCGTATGGCTGTTGATACTTTTGGAGAATATGCTAAAAACAAAGCATCAAAAAAGTCAGTAGGAGAACTTACTAATGAAGATATTGATGTTCAATTAAATCAGTTTTTACGCGCATCATCTGAAGTACAGGATACACGTTCAAATTCATATAATTTGTATGAAGAAGAACTTCTAGCTGGGAACACACCAAGTATTCCAGTCGATGGTGTTTGTCACGAATTTTTAAAAGCGATACACAAACTTGTAATTTTTGCTTTCCAAGGAAATGAAATTATTGCAAAGGAACACATGGTATATGTACCTGTTCCAGGTCAGCAAAAAGGGTGCGTAGATTTAGAAGAAGCTACAGGCGGAAAAGCTTGGGCTTTATAGGGTTCTTAAGTATTCGCTAATTGCACGAGCCTCATCTTGAGAAAGATTTTGATTAATCATCAAAATATTATTGTATTCTGCTAATAATGCCTTTGCAATGGGATCTTCTTTTACCATTTGTGTGGGGTTCATAAGCATATTCATTACCCACGCAGGATGACGACGCTCATAAATACCTTTCATTGCAGGTCCCATAAATTTCGCATCTGTTTTATGGCAAGCAGTACACTTTTGAGTAAATGATTTTTCTCCTTGTGCAGCTAATTCAAGATCAATTTCTAAATCAAAAGAGATATCTTTTACCGGTCCAATTCCTTTATTATTTAGATCTATTGGGACACTACCCGATTTAACAACTGACTTAGATTCTTCTTTTTTTGTACGGTTGTATTCAAATCCACCTTTTTTCTTTTCAGGATTTCCACCACAACTTAAAATTAGAGATGCAGAAAGGGTTAATATGATTTTTTTCATCAGAAATATTTTCTCAAAGGTATTGTCTGAACTTTGATTATCCAAATGAAATATTTATCTTCTTTTTTGTCACAAGGTAAACACCAACAAATACCAAAATTGCAGCAATTGATTTAACCAAATCCATCTGATCGTTTCCTGTCAAAGAGGCATAAATGATTGCAATTAATGGTTGGAGATAAGTAAAAACACCAATAATTGTGGCTGGTAAAGTACGTAAAGCATACATATTGAATAGATAAGCTAGGAAAGTAGTACAAATAACAACAAAACCCATTCTCCAAACAGCTTCCCATGGTAATGAGAGCCATTCTACAGCAGTAAATTCATTATATGTTATTGGTAAGTTTAAAAGTATACCTAGAGGGAACATCCATTTCATTAAGGTGACTACATTATATTTTTCAGCTAAAGGTTTCACCATAACCAGATAAGTTGCAAAGCAAGTCGCATTTCCAAACATCATCAGGTTGCCCAAAGGAATGTTTGGTGCGTTTAGGGTAAATGAATTTCCATAGACAACCAGTGTGATTGCTCCAGTAAACCCTAAAACTATCCCCATAATTTTAAGAGTTGTAATTTTTTCTTTCAAAAAAATAGCTGATAGAATTAAAACAATTATCGGAGTAACTGTAACAAGAACAGAACTGTTAATTGGTGTTGAAAGACTAAGCCCTTTGATGAACAATAGCATGTTTGCACACATTCCAAATGCAGTAGCAACAAAAACACGAGGCCAGTCTTTCCGATCAATTTTTTCTTTGGGGAAGAAAATACTTACTCCCCAGAACAAAAAACTTGCACCAACAACCCGTAAAAGAACAAGTCCAAAAGCACCAATATAATCAGGCATGATTACTTTGGCAATAGTATGATTTAACCCATAGATAGATGTTGCGAAAAAGGCAGCCAAGAGCGCAAAAAAACGTTTATCCATGAAGTTTTTTTTGTGCTGCTTCTACAGTCGATTTTGAATTTCCGATAAATAGTTCTCCTTTAAACAATAAAACGGGACGTTTTAAAAAGGTATAGTGAGTTAAAAGAAGTGTTTTTATTTTTTCTTCAGAAAGATTTGATTTATCAATTTCTTTTAATTTTTGAGCTCGTCTGTTCAATAAACTACCATAAGACTGACTCAGACTGAAAAGACTATTCAATTGATCTTCTGTCAGGAGATTTTTTTTAATGTCAATCATTTCAACATTCTCAGGTAATTGAAGCTCTTTTATAATTCGTTTGCAAGTATCGCATGTACTTAAATAGTAAAATAGATTCATCTTGATTAAGTCTTTTGACAAAGTAAATCAAATTTCATCAAAGCAGATAGAAATTTGCGGATTCTGTTACCTTTGCAATAATATCAACTAGGAATGCTATGAATAAGAAACTCCGTTTTAACACGGCTACCATTCATGGGGGGCAATCGCCAGACCCTGCCTATGGAGCGGTGATGCCTCCCATATATCAAACGTCTACCTATGCTCAAATAACCCCGGGAGGACACAAGGGATTCGAATATAGTCGAACCCATAATCCTACAAGACAAGCACTCGAAAAATCTTTGGCAAGTATCGAAGATGGTCAACATGGATTGGCATTTGCATCTGGTCTTGCTGCGATGGATGCTGTGATGAAATTATTGTCACCCGGTGATGAAATTATTTCAACAAACGATTTGTATGGAGGTTCTTATCGCTTATTTACGAAGATATTTGAAGGATTTGGACTCAAATTTCATTTTGTTGCGATGAATAATTTGGATCATGTCGAAGCAGCAATAAATTCCAACACGAAACTTATTTGGGTAGAAACTCCGACAAACCCAATGATGAATATCGTTGATATTAAGGGGATAAGTCAAATAGCCAAAAAACATAAACTTTTACTTGCGGTTGATAATACTTTCGCATCACCTTATCTACAACAACCCTTAAATTTAGGAGCAGATATTGTTATGCATTCTGCTACAAAGTATCTTGCAGGACACAGTGATGTGGTTTTGGGATCATTGGTTGTCAATGATCAAAAACTTGCAAATCGTTTGTCCTTCATTCAAAATGCAAGTGGTGCAGTGCCTGGTCCAATGGATAGTTTTTTAACTCTTCGTGGAATTAAGACTTTACATGTTCGTCTTCAGCGTCATTGTGAAAATGGTAAAGCAGTAGCTCACTACTTAGCAGCGCATCCAAAAGTTGAAATGGTTTACTGGCCAGGATTTGATTCTCATCCAAATCATGAGGTAGCAAAAAAGCAAATGAGAGATTTTGGAGGGATGTTATCCTTTATTCCTAAAGGAGCAGATCATGCTGCTGCAATTAAGATCATAGAAAATTTAAAAGTTTTCACCTTGGCAGAATCACTTGGGGGAGTTGAAAGTCTAGCAGGTCATCCAGCGAGTATGACTCACGCGTCAATCCCAAAAGAAGAACGTGAAAAAAGTGGTGTGGTTGATTCTTTAATTCGACTAAGTGTTGGAATTGAAGATGCACAAGATTTGATCGATGATCTTGAACAAGCAATTGGTTAGAAAGACCTTATCTTTGTGTTAAATTCTATTTAATGGAACTTCTTAAAGGAAAGAAAATATATTTTGCTTCAGACAATCACTTGGGCGCACCAAACAAAGAGAAAAGTGCTCCTCGTGAACGTATTTTTGTGGAATGGCTTGACACTATCAAAGAAGATGCTGGTGCACTATTTCTTTTGGGAGACTTATTTGATTTCTGGTTTGAATACAAAACAGTTGTTCCTAAAGGTTTTGTTCGTGTACTCGGTAAGCTAGCAGAAATTGCGGATAGCGGTATTCCAATTCACTTTTTTGTTGGAAATCACGATCTATGGATGCGCGATTATTTCGAAAAGGAAATAGGAATCAAAGTGTATCATAAACCTACTGATTTTGTTGTAAATGGAACACGATTTTTTATCGGTCATGGAGATGGATTAGGACCAAATGACATGGGATTTAAGCGAATTAAAAAAATTTTTACGAACCGTTTTTTTCAGTGGTGTTTTCGTTGGATTCACCCAGACTTAGGAATGCGATTGGGTCATTATTTATCTGTGAAAAACAAACTTATTTCTGGCGAAGAAGAGGCAGCCTTTTTAGGGGAAGATAAGGAGTGGCTTGTTCTTTATGCAAAACGAAAATACAACGAACAAGCTAGAGATTATTTTATCTTTGGACATCGTCATATCCCGCTAGACATACCGATCGAGACAAATGCTCGTTACATAAACTTAGGAGACTGGATAAACCACAATACCTATGCCGTTTATGACGGTCAAGATCTTCTCTTAAAACCCTGGAAGACATTCTAAACCTATGTTACAAAAAATAGAATTCAATGTTGAAAAAACCGTTTTGGTTGGAGTAATCACATCACAACAAGACGAAGATCAGGCCAATGAATATTTGGAAGAATTAGCTTTTTTAGCACATACTGCTGGAGGGGAGGTTGTTCAGCGATTTACTCAAAAAATCAGCTTACCTAACCCAAAGACATTTATAGGAAGTGGAAAACTCGCTGAGGTTGAAATTTTTGTCCACGAAAATGACGTTTCTACTGTTGTTTTTGATGATGAATTGACACCAGCACAACAAAATAATATAGAGCAAGCACTGCGCTGTAAAATATTGGATCGTACTGGTCTTATCTTAGATATTTTTGCACAACGAGCACAGACAAGTTACGCAAGAACACAGGTTGAACTCGCTCAATATCAGTATTTACTTCCTCGATTAAAAGGGTTGTGGACACACTTGGAGCGTCAACGAGGAGGAATTGGAATGCGTGGACCCGGAGAAACAGAAATCGAAACAGATAGGAGGATTGTTCGTGATAAAATTGCTCTATTAAAAAAGAAATTAAGCATCATTGATAAGCAAATGGCTACCCAACGAGGAAATAGAGGTGCTCTTGTTCGTGTTGCATTAGTAGGGTACACAAATGTTGGTAAATCAACCCTAATGAATGCCCTTGCAAAAAGTGAAGTATTCGCTGAGAATAAATTATTTGCAACCCTAGACACCACAGTTCGTAAAGTTGTTATTGGAAATTTACCTTTTTTGTTAAGTGATACTGTAGGATTTATTCGTAAGCTCCCCACACAATTGGTCGAATCATTTAAAAGCACATTAGACGAAGTAATTGAAGCGGACTTACTCTTACATATTGTCGATATTTCACACCCGAATTTTGAAGAACATATTGAGTCAGTTAATCTAATTTTATCTGAAATAAAGAGTCTCGACAAACCAACAATTATGGTCTTCAATAAAATTGATGCTTTTAAAGCCGAAGAAATTGATGAAGATGATTTAGTTACAGAACGATCAAAAAAACATTATACTTTGGAAGAGTGGAGAGCAACTTGGATGTCTAAAATGAATGGTGACGCAATTTTTATTTCTGCTACAAATAAAACGAATTTATTAGCCTTTCGCGAACAAGCTTACAAAGCAATAAGAGAAATCCATATAACTCGCTTTCCCTACAATCATTTCTTATATCCTGAAGGACTTGAAGAATAATTTTATACCTTTAAAAAAAACCTACAATAATGAAAAATCTTTATTTATTCCCACTTTTTATCCTTATCGTTTCATGCTCAAAAACTAATCAAAATCAGGATCGAATTAGTCAACTAGAGCAAGAATTTGGTCTTTCCTCAATCTCACCAGCTGGAGATGGAACTCTTTTTTTTGAAAATATATCCTATGGTAATGATACTCGTAACCAACTTGATATTATTTTACCCTCTGACCAAACCCCAAAAGGAGTATTAATTTTCTTTCATGGAGGAGCTTTTGTCGCAGGAGATAAATCAGATGTGTTTGACCAACTCTTTTTACCTACAATTAATGAACTTCTCGCTAACAATATTGCAGTTGTATCTGCAAATTATACTTTTATTTCATCAACAAACTCACAAGGAGTAATTAGTGCTTTAGAAGATGGAAGTGAGGTTATTTCGTTTGTTGAAAACCATTTAGAGTTGATGCAAATCCCTGCAAATAAAATTATTTTAGGTGGGGTTTCAGCAGGAGCAGGTATCGCTCAGTGGAATGGATATCGAGATGCAAACAACAGACAAGTTCAGGGTATACTTGCACTTGCTGCACAAAGCACTTATAATCTTTATGAATGGGAAAATGTATTTCCAGGTTTTCAATTAGATGATTTACTTCTGTTAAGTCCTGTTTTAAGTGAATTGTTTTTTCAGTTTTATAAAACAGCAAATCCTACCGAGTCAGAACTGGCAGCTGTAAATTATATAGAATTTATGGATGGTCAAGATCCACCAGTGTATGTGTACAATCAAGCAGGAGATGAATTAATTACGTCAGGAGGCGGGATAGATTTTGATGTACTTTACCACAGCTATCTTCACGCAAATCATTTAAGAGGAAGAGCAATCGAAGTTGGTCAAGAATTTTCTGGAGCTTTTCAGGAACTACCAGCTAGTTTTGTTTTGCGATTACTCAAATAACACAGTTTCACCAATTAGTGCGTATACAGGGAAATGATCTGAAAACCCCTTTAATTCCTTGCCAGTTACATTCATCCTGTAAGGATAACCTTTATATTTACCTTCAGGTGTCACTAAAAAGATTGGATTAAACACCCTCGCTTTTATAAAAAATAAATCTTTTGTAGAGATCCAATTTGAGGAAAAAAGTAATTGATCAAATAAAAACCATTTGTCGATATACGCAAGACTTCCAGCACCTCTTTTAGCCAAATCTCTCATTGGATTGAATAGATTTGAAGTGGTGTTTTTTTTGATTTTTTGAAGACTTTTGTTACGAGGATTATCGTTGAAATCACCCATAGATATAAGTTTAGATTCGGGGTGTTTTCGAAGTATTGAATCTGTTATTTTATTGTGCAATCGAGCGGCAAGAATTCGATAACTCTCACTTTTTACCTTTCCTCCGCGTCGCGAAGGCCAATGATTCACCAAATTAGAAATATGGTGTTGATTTAAATATCCACAGACAACTAAAATATCACGTGTTTTTCGACGATAGCCCGAATCCTTATCAATTAAAAGCAATGGATAACGCTTTTTACTTGTAACGAGAAAGTCCTTTTTTTGTACAAAAGAGCAACATCAATTCCTCTGAAATCTGGACTATCAAAATGGATAAATCCGTACTGAGATGACTGGAGTTTATCCGATTGAACGAGAAGTTTTAGAACTTCTTTGTTTTCAACTTCTGCAAGTCCTACAAGAACTGGGCTTCTTCCCGTTTCGTGTATTCCAATACTTGAAATGACATTTGCAAGTTGATTAATTTTTTGAGTTAATATACCTTCTGTCCAAAGACGACTTCCTTCTGGGGTAAATTCTTCATCAAAATTAGTAGGGTGATCATAAAAATCAAAAAGGTTTTCTACATTATAAAATGCAACGCTGTGAAGATGTCCTTTTTGAGCATAGGTAAACAGACAAAAAAATAGGATAAAATATTTCATTGATTTGAGGTTTTATTGTTTAAAGATTAAAAATTTATATATTTAATACAACCCAAATTTAAAACCATGTAAAATAAACTACTTTTTCTCTCTGTTTTGTTTGTGCATTTTGTTTATGGACAAACCCATCTCATTCGAGGTTTTTGTGTAGATGAAAAAGGTATACCAATTCCAGGATTAAAGGTTTTAGTGGAAAATACAAGTAATGGTGTCTATACAGATTTTAAAGGTACATTCCAATTATCCGTTACTAAGCCTAACAATGATGATACAACACTTGTTTTAAGTGCACCAGAGTATGAAACCCGCCGAATACCAATTGTTTTTGATGCATTTGTAATTGAACTTGGAAGATGGGTAATGCAACCCATTTTATTGAATGATGATGTTCTTCCAATTGTAGATTTTGGAAATGATATTGATTTGCATACGGATGAAAACCAACCTTTTTACATGGGACAACTAAATGCACGACGTAGCCTTTTTTTGGAGGTAGCTAGTTTTCAATTTAGTAATTCATTTTTTTCGTTAAGGGGTCTCCATCAATCACAATGGGTTTTTATTCCAATATAATTTTTTGCAGTATAGGTATTTATTCCCCTAAACTCAAGATGTGAATTTGGACTACCTATTTCAATACAATCTTTCATCATGCTCAGACCACGCTCATAATCCATACCAACAAAAATCTCCATTTGTTTTTTCATCCAAAACAAGAAAAAGGGTAAATTACTTTCCATTTCCCAAGATACAATTGTACCGTTATCCGATAATTCAAAAGAAAATTGAGTTAATGCTTTTGATCTCCATGGTTTAATGAAATTAAGCTGCATTCGAATATTTTCATTTTTTTTAATTTCTGTGATTTGAAGATTACCACTTCCGATTATTTCACCATCCCATTCATGATACTTCCCATTATCATTAACTAAAACTGTTGCAGATGGTTCAGCAATTATCCATGGAGACCAATATTTCCAATTGTTGAGATTATTAAGAAATTCAAAAATTTTTTCTGGAGATGAGTCAATGAATATTGACTTTTTTACTTTGATTTTTGGCATGATTGTGGGCTTAATTCTAAAATCAAATATAAAAAAATTAAACTCTTAAAAGATCAAAGTCAGTTTTTTCTATCCACTACCGTTGCATTTGCTTGTTGCGTTGGTAAAAGCGTCATATCTGCAATAGTAACATGAGAGGGTGCGTTTACCATATAAGCAATTGCATCTGCTACATCCTCGGGTTGGAGCGCATTGATATCGGCATAAACTTTTTCGGCACGTGAAAGGTCTCCTTTAAAACGGATATTTGAAAATTCAGTTTCTACTAATCCAGGATTGACTGCATTAACACGAATATTATGTGGATTTAGATCAATACGTAAACCTTGTGTAAATGCATCTACTGCAAATTTACTCGCACAATATACATTGCCCTTTGGGTAAACTTCGAACCCTGCAATAGAACCTAAATTGATTATTTGACCCTCATTTCGTTCAACCATTTGAGGAAGAATAGCTTTGGTTACATACATCAATCCTTTTACGTTCCCATCAATCATTGCATCCCAATCATCAAGATTTGCTGTCTGTACATTGTCTAAGCCATGAGCGTTTCCGGCATTATTAATGAGCACATCAATGTGTTTCCAATTTTCGGGTAATGACTGGATACATTCGAAAACAGCTTGACAGTTTCGTACATCAAAATTAAGAGTAAACACTTCGGTGGGAAGTGTATTTTTTAATTCATCTAATCGATTTTGACGACGACCAGTGAGTATAAGCCGAGCTCCTTTTCGTGAAAATAAATTAGCTGTTGCTTTTCCAATTCCGCTAGTTGCACCTGTAATTAAAATTGTTTTATTCATTGTTAAGGTACTTTATGTCCCCACTGCGCTTCTAGTAAAAGAAACCATTCTTCGTGGCTTAGACGTATGTTTTCCGCATGTAATGATGACTCCATTCGTTTAATATTGGTTGTACCTACAACAGGATGAATATTGGCTGGATGTGTCATTAACCAAGCTAATAAAATTTGATCTGGAGTTACCTTGTACTTTTCAGCAATAGACTTCAATATAGGTTTTACTATTTCATTTGCTTGATTTTCTTCTTTAAAATAATCACCAAGTGGACTCCAAGCCATTGTGCCAATGTTATTTGAATTGTGATAATCCAATGTTCCATCAAACATTACTCGAGATTCGGAAAGGGAACATTCTACTTGATTCCATTGAATAGTCACTTCTTTATTGAGCAGCTCCATTTGACTGGAAGTGAAATTGGACACACCAAACGCACGTACTTTCCCGTCTTTTTCAAGTGATGAAAAGGCATCTGAAATCACTGAAACGTCCATCAGTGGACTTGGTCGATGCAATAACAAGAGGTCTAAATAATCAATATTTAAATTCTTAATGGACTGTTCTGCTGATTGAATGATATGTTGCTTGGAGTAATTATAATGTTTAACTGAAAGTGCTCTTTCTGCACATGGATATTGAATACCACATTTTGAAATATGGAACATTTTGTCTCTGGCAATAGATGTTTTCTGGAGACCTTTTCCGAAATCAGTTTCAGTGGTATAGCCCCCGTAGATATCAGCATGATCAAAAGTATAAACTCCTAAATCGATACACTGATTGATATAATCCGCAATTTCGTTGGTTGAAAATTTCTTTCCCCAACTACCCCATGTCATTGTTCCTGCTATTATTCGATTCATTATCTTATATTGCTCAATAATATTGAGATTAAAGTTAAGTACAATGTAAACAAGCAAATGCCTTGTAAAACCATAACTTTTAACCAATTATTAACAAGTTTTCGCCGAAAAAAAAAGCATTTTTGTTCTCCCGTATAAAACTATTAACACTATGGATACCCAAACAGGAAAAGATATTAAAGCAATCAATGAGAAAATTGAGCAGGAAAGTGCTTTCGTAGATTTATTAACTCTTGAGATTAATAAAGTCATCATTGGTCAAAAACAAATGATCGAAAGACTTTTAATTGGTCTTCTAGGTCGCGGACACATTCTATTAGAGGGAGTACCGGGATTAGCAAAAACACTTGCTATTAATACCCTTAGTCAAGCTGTAAAAGGAAGTTTTAGTCGAATTCAATTTACTCCGGATTTACTTCCCGCAGATGTAGTTGGTACTATGATCTATAATATCAAAGAGAATGATTTTTCGATTAAAAAAGGACCGATTTTCGCAAATTTTGTTTTGGCAGATGAGATTAACAGAGCTCCAGCAAAAGTTCAATCGGCATTACTTGAAGCAATGCAAGAAAAACAGGTTACAATCGGAGATAGTACCTTTAAGTTGCAACAACCTTTTTTAGTGATGGCAACACAAAACCCCGTTGAACAAGAGGGAACCTATCCTCTACCTGAAGCACAAGTAGACCGTTTTATGCTTAAAACAGTTATTGATTATCCAAAATTGGAGGATGAGCAACTTATTGTTCGTCAAAATTTAAATGCGACCCAACAGAAAATCAAACCCGTAATTACAACAAAGCAAATCATGTCTGCTCAAGAAACAGTTCGAGAGGTATACATGGATGAAAAAATTGAGAAATATATTTTAGATCTTGTATTTGCCACAAGATACCCTGAGAACTATCAACTAGAAAAAATAAAACCTCTTATTAGTTTTGGTGCCTCACCAAGGGGAAGTATCAATTTGGCAACAGCATCAAAATGTTATGCTTTTTTAAAGCATAGAGGGTATGTAATCCCTGAAGATGTACGTGCTGTAATTTATGACGTTATGCGTCATCGAATAGGATTAACTTATGAGGCAGAAGCTGAAAATGTAACAACAGAAGATTTGATTGCTCAAATCATCAACCACGTGGAAGTACCCTAAAACAACCACAAAACCACTTCATGGATACGAAAGAACTTTTAAAAAAAGTACGTAAAATTGAAATCAAAACACGTCGCTTGAGCGATCACGTTTTTGGTGGTGAATATCACAGCACCTTCAAAGGTCGTGGAATGACTTTTAGCGAAGTTCGCCAATATCAGTTTGGTGATGATGTTCGTGCCATTGATTGGAATGTGACAGCAAGATACAATGAGCCTTTTGTAAAAGTATTTGAAGAAGAGCGCGAACTTACTTTAATGTTGGTTGTCGATGTTAGTGGATCCGAATTTTATGGGACAGAAAATCAATTTAAACGAGATATACTAACTGAAGTAGCTGCTACTTTGTCCTTTTCAGCACTTCAAAACAATGACAAGGTAGGTTTACTTCTTTTTTCAGATCAAGTAGAATTATTTATACCTCCAAAAAAAGGAAAATCCCATATTTTGAGAATCATACGAGAATTACTCGAATTTCAACCTAAAAGCAAAAAAACTAATATTGGAAATGCACTGGCTTTTTTGTCGGGGATTCTAAAAAAGAAAGCAATTGTTTTTCTATTGTCTGACTTTATGGACAAGGGATATGAAAAAACATTTAGAATTGTTGCTAAAAAACACGATTTAACAGGGATTAGAGTATACGACAAGACGGAAGAAAATTTACCAAACCTTGGATTTATTTCAATTATTGACAGTGAAACAGCAAAGATTAAATGGGTGAATACGGGTTCTTCAAAAACTCGAAATGATTATCGAAAACACCAATTAGAGCAAGTAGCTTATTCTGAAAACCTATTTAAATTAAATGGAGCAGGACTGATAAATTGTAGTTTAGATGAAAGTTACGTAAAAAAATTATTGGGGTATTTTAAAGCAAGGGTATAGATGAGTCATAAATTACGTTTTCTTATTGGATGCTTTTTTAGTGCAATTTTATTGCATGCTCAGCAAGTTGAGGTTATAACTGTTGTTGATTCTACACAGGTAAAAATAGGTGAACAAATTAATCTCTCAATTCAAATAAAAAGTGATTCCTTTTCAAAAATCATCTTTCCAGAGAGTCCAGTTTTTACTCCTTTTGAGTTGTTGGAGCAGAGTCAACTAGAAACTCTTAGTTCCCAGAACTATTATTTATTTACCAAAAAATATTCTCTAATTCAGTTTGATTCTGGAGCGTATTGGATTCCCCCTCAGAAAATAGTCATAGACGAAAGTTTGCGTTTTACGGATTCCATATCAATTGAAGTTGCAACAGTTCAAGTTGATACACTAAATCAGCCTTTATTTGATATTAAACCGATTCAAAAGGTCAAACGAAATTACACGAAATGGATACAATATATTTTGGTTTTTGCTCTTGTAGTATTGATCTTAGGAATTCTCTATTACTTGAATGTAAGACATCGCAAAAAGAAAGCAATTGAAGCGGAAAAAACACCTCCTTTTGAGTGGGCAATTAATGCATTAAAAGCACTTGAGGAAAACCAACCTAATGATCAAGAGGAGTATAAAATATATTATTCAAAATTAACAGAGGTTATTCGTCGATATTTGGAAGAAGAGGCAAAAATCTCAGCACTGGAAAGTACATCTGATGAGCTGATCGATAAATTGGAACTTCGTAAAGATGCAGGAACACTTGACTTAAGTAATGAAACATTATCCAATCTAAAATCTGTCCTTAGGCAGGCAGATTTAGTAAAATTTGCTCGTTCAGCACCAGAATTTGGAGTAGCAATAAATGATCGTAAAAAAGTAGAACAAGTTGTAATTCAAACGAAAGAAGCACTTCCAGAGCCAACAGAGGAAGAGTTGGCTGCAACAGCAGCTTACCAAAAAGAATTAGCTAAAAAGCAACGAAAAAAGAAAATCAAAGTAGTTGTAATTTCATGTTTTTCAATTGTTTTAATTTCTTTGGTAGGAACAGTTAGCTATTATGGTTTTACTCCCGTAAAAGACACCGTTCTTCGTTATCCAACAAAAATTCTACGAGATAAAGAATGGGTTGTAAGCCAATATGGAAATCCCCTAGTGGCGGTACATACACCAGAAGTACTGATTAGAGAAAGTGATTCGAAGAATGGAACAATTGTCTATAATTCAGGAAATCCACTTGAAGATTTTTTTGTAGAATTAAGTTTTAAACCATCTGAGGTATCTGAAAACAAAAAACTAAGTGAAGAAGAACAGCAGGCAGTTGCTCGTGAATTAATGAACAACGCGCTTGCTTATTATGATGAAAATGGGGGAACAAACGTATTGGCACAAAATGATAGTTTTACATCTTTAGATGGGACGGATGCATTTAAACTTTATGGAACTTTAGACTTTTTGGATAAGGAAACGGACAATGTGCGTTGTCGATTTGTTTCTATTGTCTTTCCATTTGATCAAGGCACGGTTGAATTACGATTGATTTACCCTAAAGAAGATCGATATGGGATGGAAATTGAGGAACGATTATTGACGTCAGTTGAAATTATAAAAGAACTTTAATTGTGTTGAACGGAATAGAATTTGCAAATACTGAATACTTTTGGCTGTTGGTGCTAATAGTTCCGCTTACACTATGGTATCTGTTTCAGTACAGAAGTCATCAAGCTCGTTTGACAATTTCTTCAATCAAAGGATTTGGTGAAAAACCTTCATTGCTTGTTCGCCTACGTCCATTTTTATTTATTTTACGGATTCTTGCATTAATCTTTTTAGTACTGGCAATCGCCCGACCAAGAACAGTTGATGTGTCTACTCGAACTAAAACGAATAAAGGAATTGATATTATTATGGCAATTGACGTCTCGTCAAGTATGTTGGCGCAAGATCTTAAGCCTGACCGTTTGAATGCATTGAAAAATGTAGCCAGTGATTTTATCAATCAACGTAGAAGTGATAGAATTGGTTTGGTGATATATGCAGGAGAAAGTTATACAAAGACACCAATTACTAGCGATAAGCGTATTATTCAAAATGCACTGAATGAAATTCGATATGATGGATTGATTAACGATGGAACTGCAATTGGAATGGGATTAGCGACTGCAGTTAATCGTCTAAAAGATAGTAGTTCAAAAAGTAAAGTAATTATTTTACTTACCGATGGGGTAAATAATGCTGGATTTATTGATCCAAAAATTGCAGCTGAATTAGCAGTTGAATTTCAAATCAAAACGTATACAATTGGTTTAGGAAGTAATGGGAATGCTCGTGCTCCAGTTGGAATTCTTCCAAACGGCAAATTTCAATATGGTATTACCAAAGTGGAGATAGACGAGGAGTTACTTCAGTCAATTGCAGATGATACAGGTGGGCTTTATTTTAGGGCAACTGATAATCAAAGTCTAGAAAAAATTTATGCTGAAATTAACAAGTTAGAAAAAACAGAAATAGAAGAATTTAAATATTACAATTACGAAGAAAAATATCGCCTATTGGTGCTCATTGCACTTGGGTTGGTTTTTCTGGAATGGTTATTAAAAAATACGTTATACAGAAGCTTTATTTAGATGTATCAATTTGACGAAGTATTTTATTTTTATTTTCTACCAAGTGTTTTAATACTTTGGTTGGGATATATACTAGTGGGGAATTGGAAAAGGAAAACACAAGCATCCTTTACTTCAAGTCATCTATTGGATATACTTAGTCCAAATCGCTCTCGATTTAAGCCAGCACTAAAACTTATCGTTTTGAGTTTAGCAATTGTCTGTATAATTATTGGCTTGGTCAATCCAAAAATTGGAACTCAACTTGAGACAGTCAAGAGAGAAGGAGTAGACATTGTTTTTGCAATAGATGTATCCAAAAGTATGTTGGCAGAGGATATTGCCCCCAATCGTCTTGAAAAGGCAAAACGATTGGTTTCGGCTCTTTTAAATGATTTGGCAAGTGACAGAGTTGGAATAATAGCTTATGCCGCTCAGGCTATTCCACAACTTCCAATCACTACTGATTATGGCGCTGCAAAAATGTTTTTACAGGCCTTGAATACGGATATGCTTTCCTCTCAAGGAACAGCAATTGATGCTGCAATAGATTTGGCAATCACTTATTTTGATGATGAAGAGCAAACCAATCGAGTTGTTTTTATACTATCTGATGGTGAGGATCACTCTGAGGACGTTACTATTGACGCTGCTCAACGTGCAAGTGCAGCAGGAATCAAAATTTTTACCCTTGGTATTGGTACTGAAAAAGGAGCGCCAATTCCGATTAAGCTAAATGGAGTAATAGATGAATACAAAAAAGACCAAAACGGTGAGGTAGTTATCACAAAGAGAAATACGGTTGTATTAGAATCAATTTCAACTTCAACAGATGCTGCATACCTTGACGGAAATAATACGCAGTCAGTATTGGAATTTGTTAGAGAGGAATTGAGGCAAATGGAGAAAAAGGAATTTGAAGCAAAGAAATTTGTTAGCTATAAAGATCGTTTCCAGCCTTTTTTGATTGCAGGATTCCTATTACTTTTGATTGACGTATTTTTATTAGAGACAAAAACACGTTGGATTACACGTTTGAATCTGTTTAATGAGAAACAAAAAGATTGAGATGAAAAGAAAAAATTATTTTTTAATCGCCTTATTTTTGCTTGTTCAAACAGCATGGACACAGCAAAAAGAAGAAGTAAATAATTTGATTGCAGAAGGAAACGAACTGCATCAAAAAGAATCTTTTATAAATGCTGAAGCAGAGTATCGTAAAGCCTTATCAAAGGACAAATTAAACAACAAAGCACAGTATAATCTTGGAAATTCACTTTACAGATCAAGCGATTTTGACCAGGCATCACAACGTTATTTTCTCACCCAAAAAAATAGTGAAAACAAGGAGGGTCGTCATTTAGCTTTTCATAATTTAGGGAATACTTTTATGCAAAAAAAAGATTACCCAAAAGCGGTTGAGGCATATAAAAATGCATTGCGAAATAACTCAACAGACGATCAAACACGATATAATTATGCTTTAGCGAAGGAACTTCTAGAAAAAGAAAATCAGAACCAAGATCAACAAGATCAGGAAGATCAAAAGGATCAACAAGATCAGAAGGATCAAGAAAAAGAGAACGAAAATCAAGAAGGAGATCAGAAGGAAAAGCCCTCAGATGATGGCGAAGATGAGGGAGATCAAGACCAAAAGGACCCCAAAGAAGATGAGGAAAAGGGAGATCAAGAAAAAGAGAATCCTAAAAATAAAAAAGATGAAAAAAAGGAGGGTGAAAATAAAAAACCCCTTCCACCAAGAAAGCCTGGTCAACTTTCTCCAGAACAAGTTAAAAGCTTGTTAGAGGCGATGAATCAGCAAGAAAAAAATGTTCAAGACAAAGTGAATGCCGAAAAAGTTAAAGGTGTTCCAATTAAAACGAAAAAGGACTGGTAATACGCTACTATGCAATTCTTACATTATTTCAGATTATTATTTTTGTTTGTGTTTGTTTTCCAAACCAGTTTTGGTCAGGTTACTTTTGAAGCAAAGTTGAGCAAAACACGTCTAGGGCTAAATGAGCGACTTCGTGTAAGTTTTGAAATGAATGAAAATGGGGATAATTTCATTCCTCCTGTATTTAATGATTTCAATATAGTAGGTGGACCAAATCAATCGGTAAGCAATAGCTGGGTCAATGGAGTGCGAAGTTTTTCAAAATCATACACCTATTTTTTATCTCCAAAACGAAAAGGGGAATTGAAGATTGGTCAAGCAATCATTGAAATAGAAGGTGAAGTATATAAAACATCTCCAAAAACAGTTGAAGTTACTGAGGCTGTTTCCTCTCCAAATAGTCCAGAATCTCAAGCCGATGCAATTGCAGATGAAAACCTTCACCTTGTTGCAGAAATTTCAAAGTCAACCCCGTATTTGAATGAGGCAATTACTGTGATTTATAAATTATATTTCAGCTCTGAGATTAGCATTTCAAATGTAAATGAAGTTGAAACTCCAAAGTATAGCGATTTTTGGAGTCATCAAATAGCAATCCCAAAACTCGAAATAAAACGTGGCAATTTTAAAGGTCAACCATACAACTATGTCACTTGGAGAAAGACTGTTTTGTACCCACAAAAGGTAGGTAAATTATCAATAGCACCTTTAAGTCTCAATGTTTCTGTGGATGTGCCGACGAATCGACGTGACTTTTTTGGTCGAACAGAGTATCAAAAAGCACCTAAAATTATTACTGCAGGGAGAAGGACAATAAATGTTAAAGCACTTCCTGAAGAAAATAAACCATCAAGTTTTAATGGTGCTGTTGGAGATTTCAAATTGGATGTTAGTTTCAACAAATTTCAACTTAAGTCTTCGGAGTCTTTCCAAACTTCAATTAAGGTAGAGGGCCGTGGAAACTTAAGTCTTTTTAGATTACCTAAACTCAGTGTTCCAAGTTCATTGGAATTGTATGAACCAGAACATAAAGAAAATATCAAAACGAATCTTTTGGGAATGCAAGGAACCCTAGAAGACATATACACAATAGTTCCGCAATTTCAGGGAAATTATCCAATTCCTCCTGTTCGCTTCAGTTACTTTGACCCTGTAAAAGAACGTTATTACACCCTAGACTCCAAAGAAACTTTGATCGATGTAATAGAGGGTCCAAAGACAAGTAATAGTTCTCAACCAAATGCAGCTTCTACTCAGAATAAGATCAATAATGAATCTTACTTTAATTTTATTAAACTAGATGAAAAGTTGAGCTCAACAAGTACATCTTCTTTTTATTTATCAAACACATTTTGGATTATTCTAATTCTACCTGTTTTTGCTTTTTGTTTGTTTTTACTCATACTTCGACGAAAGGAAAATTATGTTACCGATCCATTAACTGCTCGTCAAAAACGAACAAATAAATTGGCTCGTAAATACCTTAGCTCTGCAAAAAAGGCGATTGGAGACCAAGAATCTTTTTATGATGCTTTAGAAAGGGCAATGCATAATTATTTGAAGGCAAAATTAGCCATTGAAACTGTTGAGTTTTCAAAGGACTATATTTATGAATTATTGATAAAAAAAGGAGCAAGTAAAGATTCTGTAAGTGATTTCATTACCATATTAAATAACTGTGAAGTTGCCAGATATGCACCTAGTGCAGACGGAAGTATGCAAAGTGACTATGACAAAGCAACTGATATGATAACAACCATAGATAGAGAAATATGAGTTTAAAACCCCTTTTTCTTGGTGTTTTACTTTTTGGGTTCGGTATAGTCCAAGCACAAACTGCGCAAGAATATCTTGCCGACGGGAATAGTGCTTATAATGAAGGAAATTATACAAATGCGATAGACCAATACAATCTTGTTTTAAGTATGGAAATGCATAGTGCTGCACTCTATTTTAACCTAGGGAATGCACATTATAAACTAGGGAATGTAGCTGAAAGTATTTTTTACTTTGAAAAAGCCAAACAACTAGCACCACAAGACAAGGAAATTGAAAACAACAGTTTGTTTGCTAAAAACATGACACTTGATTCAATTGAGATACTCCCTAAAACACAGTTAAAAACGTTGTCAGACAAAGTCCTTTCTATTTTTACATTGGACCAATGGGCATTATTCTCAATAATTTTACTTTGGTTAAGTATTTTCTTTTTTGTGTTCTATCGTATAAGTAAAAAAATTGAATTGAAACGAATTTTATTTGTTTTAGGGGTTTTATTCTTATTGCTCTTTAGTGTAACCATTGGTTTAACAGAGACTAAAAACAGTCAAGAAAAAATCAAATACGGAATAATTTTCTCTGAAGAAATTCAAATCTGGGGGGAACCAAATGAACGTGCAGATATTCTTTTCCTCCTTCATCAAGGCACCTCAGTTGAGGTAATTGATGAACTTGAAGGTTGGTCAAAAATTAGACTTGCAAATGGTTCTGAGGGTTGGATTAAAAACCAAGGGATTAGGTTACTAAACTAATTGATTTGGAAGGAATTCTTTTTGATCGATTAACCAATCAAATACTCTTTCTCCTATAGACTTTACAGGCTTAAATAAAGTAGATTCATTTATCACTTCTGAGTCAAAATAATTCATTACAAAAGAAAACTTGTCAATCACCAGGAAAATAGCGCTTATAGCTAACGCAAATTTAAGTCCCCCTAGCACTGCACCAAGAAGGCGATTTAGTCCACCTAAAGCAGCCATATTAATGATACGCGTAAGGAATTTTGCAATAAGATTTACACCGATAATGATAAAGACAAAAAGGAGTAAGAAGGTTATTCCCGCTGGTGGTGTCGAATTTTCATTAAGTGATTTTTCAAGAACAAGTTGTACCTCCTGAGAAAACACCAAAGCACCTATAATTCCTAAAATCAAAGCAACAATAGATGCAGCTTCTATGATTAAACCTTTTGAGAACCCCTTAATTGCACCATAAGAAATTAGACCTCCAAGAATAATGTCAATATAATTCACAGGCTAAAGATAACTAAATTTTGATCGGGTATTCTGTTTTTGGTTTACCTATCTTTGCGCTATGCAAAAAATTACGAGGGACGAATTACTTAAAAAACGTTGGGAGTCCTTACTTGAAATATTAACAAATCAGTTTTCTGAAACTGAAACTATTGATGTAGAAGGAATTCTTTATCTGATAGGGATTCAAGAACTTGGAAAAATACATCAACGATTTAAAAAGGATGACAATGTAAATATTATTCATATTGGTATCTGTAGAGTTTTGGAGCCTTATGGCTATTATCGTTTTGACTTTTATGACGACGATGGTTGGCCTCATTTTTCACTTGAGGAAGAACTTCCCCCTCTTAAGTCTGGAGAACAGTCTGTTTTAATCAAAGAAGCAATTGTCGATTACTTCCTTGAAAAGGAAGTTATTCACTAGGATATTTCTTATTTTTATACCATGATTGATAAAGTACAAGAAGAGCTCGAAAAAGTAACTCAATTCAGTGCTTCTACCGCGGAAGAAATTGAGACTTTTAGAATAAAATACGCTGGTAAAAAAGGAATATTAAACGACTTTTTTGCTGCATTTCGTGAAGTAAAAAACGAAGATAAAAAGGCCTACGGTCAAGTGCTTAATGCATTAAAGCAAGCTGTTAATGAAAAAATTGAAACGCTCAAAAGCAATCAATCAAATGACACTAAAAGCCACTCAGGACTTGACTTGACTCGTCCTGGATATCCAGTTGAATTAGGTTCTCAACACCCTTTGACATTGGTAAAAAACCGAATTATTGAGATTTTCAATCAAATCGGGTATAACATTTCTGAAGGTCCAGAGATAGAGGATGACTGGCATAATTTTACTGCTTTAAATCTCCCTGAGTATCATCCTGCTCGAGACATGCAGGACACTTTCTTTATCCAAACAGACCCCGATATTTTACTTCGGACACATACTTCATCTGTTCAAGTAAGATACATGGAAAACAATACACCTCCGATTCGTACAATATCACCTGGTCGTGTATTTAGAAATGAAGCTATATCTGCTCGTGCACATTGTATATTTCATCAAGTAGAAGGTTTATATATTGATAAAAATGTTTCTTTTGCGGACCTTAAGCAAACGCTTTTATATTTTACTAAGGCACTTTTTGGTAAATCAAAAATTCGTTTACGTCCTTCTTATTTTCCATTCACAGAACCTAGTGCTGAGGTAGATATTTATTGGGGATTAGAAACCGAAGTGGATTATCGTATAACGAAAGGAACAGGTTGGCTTGAAATTATGGGCTGCGGAATGGTTGATCCAAATGTATTGACAAACTGTGGAATAGATCCTGAGGAATACTCAGGGTATGCTTTTGGAATGGGTATTGAGCGAATTGCAATGTTGCTGTATCAAGTAGGGGATATTCGTCAATTTTTTGAAAATGATATTCGTTTTCTTTCTCAGTTTAAAGCATCTCTTTAATTCATTTTTCTGCTTAACTTTTCAAAGACCTTTTCCGGGTTTTTATGTTCATACAAAATCGCATGTACGGCATCAATTATTGTGGTTCGTGTTTTAAATTCTCGACTCATACTTTTTGCTGAACCACAAGCATAGTAGCCTTCGGCAATCATATTCATTTCTGCTTGAGCAGATTTTACAGTATATCCTTTACCAATTAAATTTCCAAAAGTTCGATTTCGACTAAATCCAGAGTAGGCAGTTACAAGTAAATCTCCTAAATAGGCTGAATTATTAATGTTACGTTTTAGCTTGTGTACATTTCGGATATAGCGTTTCATTTCACGAATAGCATTACTCATCAAAACACTCTGAAAATTATCCCCATAACCTAACCCGTGAGCAATTCCAGCGGCTAGGGCATAGATGTTTTTTAGCATCGCAGCATATTCAGTTCCAATAATATCGTTTGAGGTGGTTGTACGAACGTATTTTGTTTTGAGCAATGCGCTAATGAGGATTGCTTTTCTAGGGTCTTTGGATGCAATTGTGAGATAAGAAAGCTTTTCCATTGCCACCTCTTCTGCATGACTTGGTCCTGCAATTACTCCAATATCTTCATATGGGATATCATGCGAATCATGTAAATATTCTCCAACGATTTGGAGAGTTTCAGGAATTACTCCCTTTATTGCTGAGACAATTATTTTTCCTTTGAGAGGGATAGCTAATTTTGCAAGTTCATCAACTAAAAAAGCAGTAGGAATAGCCAGAATAACAACGTCAGCATTTGACACTATTTCGTTGATATCTGTTCTTAAAAAGAGACTCTTTTTACGTAATACAGTAGAGGTTAAATAATTCGGATTTCGTCCCTGCTTTTCTATCGTTGTTTTAGCAGATTCATTGCGCATATACCAATAAACTTTACATTTATTTTCTGTCAACAATTTGACAATTGCGGTTGCCCAACTTCCCCCTCCAATTACAGCAACTTTGTGAGTTTTTTTAAGAATTTCTCCCTGAATCACTGTTTTAGGTGTAGTTACCACGCGAATAATTTAAAACAAAATTATAACCATGTACTCCATGGAATTCGAGATAAGAGAAAGAGAAATCCAATGGAATAAAACAAACTAATTCTGCTAAATTTTTTACCACTTAAATCATGTCTTTTATGCATTGACCAACCCATTGTAATCAATACAATTGCCAGTATATTCATCAAAGGATGCTCAACTAAATATAACCTCGCCTGAGCATCTTTCATGACACCCATTCCCAATGCAGACCATTGATCAAACCAAGGAGAAACCAAATATAGAATTAAGCCAATAAGTAATTGGATATGAGAAAAAATCAAACCAAATAAAGAAATGCGTAAATCTTTTGAGTTAAATGCTCTGTTGGTACTTTTGCCCACAAATCCGTTTACAATGGCAATGAATAGGATAAGCAAAACCAAATAAGCCCAATAAGAGTGTATGTTTTTTAGAACTGCGTACATAATTTATATTTTTGTTAAAGATAGTTTATTTCTGTTGACTAAAGGTCAAAATTAATCCCTTGTGCAAGTGGTAGTTCATCTGAAAAGTTAATTGTATTGGTTTGTCTTCGCATGTAAACTTTCCACGCATCTGACCCACTTTCACGTCCTCCTCCAGTTTCTTTTTCTCCACCAAAAGCACCCCCAATTTCTGCACCAGAGGTCCCTATATTTACATTCGCTATTCCACAATCACTTCCCCAATGAGAGAGAAATTGTTCAGATTCCTTTATATGTTGAGTCATAATTGCAGAGGATAGTCCTTGTCTGACATTGTTTTGAATTTCAATTGCGTTTTCTAAAGATCCCTCATATTTAATTAGATAAAGAAGTGGAGCAAAAGTCTCCGTTTGAACAATGGCTGCATTGGCATCTATTTCGGCAATGGATGGACTTACGTAGCAACCACTTTCATATTTTTTACCTTCAAGTTGTGCCCCTCTAATTACCCATTCTCCTCCTTGTTCCTCTACTTGTTCAAGTGCACTCAAATATTGATTGACAGCAGTTTTATCGATAAGAGGCCCCATATGGTTTGAAGCATCGAGTGGGTCACCAATTTTCAGTTGATTATATGCTTGTTTTAATGCTTTTTTGACCTCCTCATATACGTATTCGTGAACAATCAAACGACGAGTAGATGTACATCGTTGACCAGCTGTTCCAACAGCTCCAAAAACACTTCCAAGAATCGTAGTCTTTAAGTTTGCACTAGGCGTAATGATTATTGCGTTATTGCCTCCTAACTCAAGCAATGACTTCCCTAATCGAGCTGCTACTGACTGTGCCACACTACGTCCCATAGGAGTTGATCCTGTAGCTGAAACCAGTGGAACACGAAAATCTTCAGCAATCCATTTCCCAACTTCAGCCGCTCCATTAATCAATGATGAAATACCCTCAGGAAGTCCATTTGCAGCGAAGACATCAGCAGCAATTTTTTGGCAAGCGATAGCACAAAAAGGTGTTTTTTCGCTTGGTTTCCAAATAGTCACATTTCCACATATCCAAGCTAGTGCTGTATTCCAACTCCATACAGCAACAGGAAAATTAAAAGCAGAGATTATTCCCACAATTCCAATGGGGTGATATTGTTCATACATTCTGTGTTGGGGTCGCTCTGAATGCATTGTAAATCCGTGAAGTTGTCTAGATAATCCAACTGCAAAATCACAGATATCAATCATTTCTTGTACTTCTCCTAAACCTTCTTGCAATGATTTTCCCATTTCGTATGAAACCAATACACCCAAATCTTCTTTTTTCTTTCTGAGTGCATCTCCAAGTTGCCTAACCATCTCCCCTCGTTTTGGAGCAGGAATTTTACGAAAATGAACAAATGCATCCTCTGCAGTTGTCATTATATGCTCATATTCTTCAGTGGTTGCAAATTGAGTTTTACCAATTTTTTTTCCGCTAACAGGTGAGAAAGAATCAAATTCTTTTCCTGAATTAAACCATTGTTTACCTGTTGAATTTCCTGGATGAAAATCAGACAAACCTAGGTTTGATAATGCTTGTTCAATCATAAGGTTAAGTTTTGTGTAGCATTTAAAAGTAAAATTATTTTACTGCCCCACAAAGTTATTGCTCACAATTTTCTCCAATCAAAAACCTTTTTTTACTTTGGTGTGATAAAACTTTAAACCATGCGCATTTTTTTTAGTCTTTTAACTATTAGTTTATTTGCTTGCAAGCAATCAACCACAGATGTAAAGGAAAACCCAATTGGGATAGTCATTCACGGAGGTGCTGGAACTATTTTAAAAGAGAATATGTCTCCTGAAATGGAAATTGCATACCGCGAATCACTTGCCGAGGCAATTAGAGTTGGACATACTATTTTAGAGGCAGGAGGAACAAGTCAAGAGGCAGTTGAAAAAACGATACACGTTATGGAAAACTCTCCATTGTTTAATGCGGGAAAAGGAGCAGTATTGACTGCGGAGGGATATGCCTCATTGGATGCCTCCTTTATGGATGGAAAAACACTCGATGCAGGAGCTGTTGCTGGATTAAAACACATAAAACACCCTATCTCTGCCGCTATTGCTGTAATGAATCAATCTCCTCATGTAATGCTCGCGGGTACTGGCGCAGATCGATTTGCATTAGACATTGGACTTGATAGCGTGCCAAACAGTTATTTTATCACAGAAAGGAGGAAGAAAGCATTGGAACGTGTGCAGTCAAGAACAAACGAAACAGCTTCTTTTTATGACCCCATTATAAAAGATTCTAAGTTTGGAACTGTTGGCTGTGTGGCATTAGATAAAAATGGAAATATAGCTTCAGGAACCTCAACAGGAGGAATGACTAATAAAAAATGGGATCGTATTGGCGACGCACCAATTATTGGAGCGGGCACCTACGCTAACAATGCCAGTTGTGGTGTATCTGCAACGGGATGGGGTGAATTTTTTATTCGTTCAGTAGTTGCATATGACATTGCTGCAATGGTTGAATACAAAAAAATGAGTGTTACCGAAGCGGCAAAGAAGTCACTTCAAAAAGTAGCTGATCTAGGAGGCGATGGGGGAGTTATTGTACTTGACAATAAAGGTAACGTAGCTATGGAGTTTAATACCGCAGGAATGTATCGAGCTCATATGAATAATCAAGGCGACTTAGAGGTTAAAATCTATGCTGGAGAATAATTTTCAACCCCCTTATTTTGCAGTCATTTTTTCATCTAAACTATCAGATAATACGGCTGGATATGATCTTATGTCTTAGAAAATGAACGAGTTAGAAAAAAAACAACCAGGATTTTTAGGAATAGAAACTGCTCGAAGTGAGTTAGGAATTACTGTGAGTTATTGGAAAAGCTTAGAGTCGATTGAAAAATGGCGAGCCAATACCCAGCATCAAGAGGCAATTTCTAAGGGCATTAAGCAATGGTATTCTGACTTTAGCGTTCGAGTTTGTAAGGTATTACGCTAAATAATTAGCTACCCGACAATACGGCATTGTAATAGGCTGGATTTCCAGTAACCTCTTTCCCAATCCAGTTGGGTAAAATAAGTTTTTGATTTTCATCGCTTAATTCTATTTCTGCTAAAATCAAACCTTTATGAACCCCTTCAAACACGTCTACTTCAATTACAAGCTCATTATGCTTAATGTAGTAGCGTGTTTTTTCGATTAGAGTTGGAAGACAAAGCTTCAAAAGCGATTGACCTTCATCAAGAGAAATTTCTTTTTCCCATTCAAAACGAGAAGTTCCTGTACTGTTTGATTTTCCCTTGATTGTCAAAAAACAGATTTTCTCTTGAATTCGAACACGTACTGTTCTGCTTGGATCTTTGGTCAAATACCCTTGTTGAAAAAAAGTTTTTTTATGTGCCAAATCAACAAACTCATTTGTATTCACTAAATATTTTCGTTCTATTTCAAGCATAACAGAATTTTTGTGGCAATAAGATATGTATTTTTATACAATGGAGGAGCAATTGCCTTTACGAAAGATCATTCATGTTGATATGGATGCATTTTACGCATCAGTTGAACAATTGGACAATCCTCAGTTGCGGGGTTTGCCAATTGCAGTTGGTGGCTCTGAAAGCCGAGGGGTTGTTGCAGCAGCAAGCTATGAAGCTAGGAAATTCGGAGTACGAAGTGCAATGAGTGGAAGTATTGCAAAGCGTAATTGTCCAGAACTTATTTTTGTCAAAACTCGTTTTGATCGCTACAGAGAGATTTCCAAACAAATAAGAAAAATCTTTTTTGAGTATACTGATCTTGTAGAACCTCTGTCCTTGGACGAGGCATACCTTGACGTCACTCACAATAAAAAAGGGATGTTTTCTGCAACAAAAATTGCAGAGGAGATACGTCAATCAATTTTTGACACAACTGGACTTACAGCTTCTGCTGGAATTTCGATTAATAAATTTGTCGCAAAAATAGCGAGTGACTACAACAAACCAAATGGTCAAAAAACTGTTCCTCCAGAGGAAGTTCTTCGCTTTCTCGAACAGCTTGATATTCGAAAATATCATGGAATTGGAAAAGTCACCTCCAAAAAAATGTATAGCTTGGGAATTTTTACAGGAAAAGAATTGCGCGAAAAGGAGCTGGAGTATCTAATTACTCATTTTGGGAAGGCAGGAGCATATTATTACAAAGCAGTTCGAGGAATTCACACAAGTCAAGTTAGATCGTCGAGAATCCAGAAATCTGTTGGTGCTGAACGAACTTTCGCGGAAAATTTAACAAGTGAACTTTTTTTAGAAAAGAAAATTCAAGTTGTCGCCAGCGAATTAGTTACACGTATTTCAAACCGAAAAGTATCGGGTAAAACGTTGACATTAAAATTAAAATACAGTGATTTTACTATTCAAACACGAAGTAAAACACTTCCATTTTATATTTCAGAAAAGAGTATGATTGTGGAATATGCCACTCAATTGCTTTATCAAGAAAAGCTTCAAAACTCGGTACGCCTTTTAGGTGTTTCAATTTCAAATCTTAATACTGGACCAAAAAAGGAAAAGCAGAAAGAAGAAGAAATCCCTCTTCAGGTTCAATTAGAACTCCCTTTTTAAATCGTTGAAACTCGTAAAGTATTTACCATACCCTTCGCTTTAATAGGCATTGCAGCTAGATTAATCAACATATCACCATCATTAACTAAGCCTTTCTCTTTGGCAATTTGATTTACTTGTTCAACGGTATTGTCTGTACTCTCAAAACGATCGTAATAGAAGGCTTTTACTCCCCACAATATATTTAGTTGAGATAGAATTACTTTGTTGGACGTAAAGACTAATATAAATGCTTTAGGTCTCCATGCAGAGATTTGAAATGCGGTATATCCACTATTGGTCAGGGTGCAAATAGCGGCTGCATCAATTTCATTAGCCATATTTGCCGCATGATAACAAACTGATTTTGTTATAAATCGGTTGGTACGGATACTTGGAGGTATTTGAGGAACATTTATCAAAGGTGAATTCTCAACACTTTTTAAAATGGAAGTCATTGTTTCAATAACCTGAACAGGGTACTTACCCACAGATGTTTCCCCAGAAAGCATTACCGCATCAGCACCATCCATTACTGAGTTAGCCACATCATTCACCTCGGCTCGAGTTGCTGTTAAGCTGTCGATCATGGTTTCCATCATTTGGGTCGCAATAATAACAGGTATTCTTGCTTTCTTGGCGATCAAAACCAATTCTTTTTGAATCAATGGAACTTCAGCAGCAGGTATTTCTACACCCAAATCACCACGAGCTACCATCAAACCATCACAGTGAGAAACAATTTTGTCAATATTCTGAATGGCTTCAGGTTTTTCAATCTTTGCAATTATTGGGATTTTATGTGCACTATGTGTTTCAATTAATTCTCTTAATTGAATCAAATCATTACTGTTGCGTACAAAGGATAGGGCAATCCAATCTACCTTTTCCTGAATTGCAAAAATGGCATCTTCAATATCTTTTTCAGTCAATGCAGGAAGAGATACGTTAGTATTCGGAAGGTTAACCCCTTTTTTGGACTTAAAAGCACCTCCTTGTATGACTTTTGCGGTTACCTTTTCTTTTTTATCACTTGAAACAACCTCAAAAATTAATTTACCATCATCAAGCAATACTCTTTCTCCTGGTTTTACATCCATTGGAAATTGCTGATAGGTCATATAAGCCTGTTTGGCATTTCCTTCAAAAGGTTTTGTAGTGATAAAATCAACATGATCACCGGGAAAGACCTCTGCACCTTCTTGAATTTTCCCTACACGGAGTTTGGGACCTTGTAAATCTGCTAAAATGGATACATAAGTGTCCATTTCATCACTTAAAGAACGAATAATTGCAATACGTTCACGAACATCATCATGATCTGCATGAGAAAAATTAATTCGGAAAACATTGACTCCTGCCAATATCATATCGCGCATGACTTCTTTGCTAGAAGATGTAGGTCCTAGTGTAGCTACTATTTTTGTTTTTTTCTCTTGCGGCATTATTCGAATATTAAGTTTGGATTCAATTTGATTTTGTTGTCAGTAATTTCGTACACGAATTGCACTTCATTCATCTTATTTAGCTTTGAGAGCAGGCTTTGGTCTTCTGCATAAAGAGATAACTTGAGCAAATAATCAACTTGAGGGAGTTCATCAATAAGTTGTTTACGTTGCTTTGTTTCAACACCAAATAATGTAGGTGAGGATACAGTTTTGGAATCATTAGTAGACCATTGATTGGAAATTAATTCCCATGGACAATCCTCAGATTCATTATCCCAAATAAAACGACTAAAAAAAATAGGATTAGTCGAGGAGGTAGCGTATTCGGTGACGTTGTACAAAAGTGTGTTAAGTTGTTGATTGATTTTATAGGCTAAAAAATAGTCTTCAGCAACACTGTGAATTGCGATTAAACGAAAATCAATTTCGTTTTCAAATAAAGCTGTGCGTACTATTTTCTTATGCGGCATAGTTTAAAATCCGTCTTGTTTAATTCCTTCCAAAAATACGGTTTTTAAGTCAATTTAGCACAATAAACGGGGACTTACTACTTTATTTTAAGAATGCGGACTGCACGTTTTGCCGCTTTTTCCTCTGCCTTTTTTTTGAACTTTCACGAACCTTTAAAAGCTCTTTATCAGCAACAAGGAGGATGCAACGAAAGATGATTTTCGGTGCTTTACTTTGTTCTTTTTCAGTTCTGAAAGTAATTAGCTTTTTCTCTTTTTGTCCCCATTCAATCAGCACGCTTTTATGTGAAATGATCTCCTGCTTTACTTTTTCAAGGTTTATAAAAGGATCAATAATTATTTTGAATACAATTTTTTTGCATTTCTCATATCCCTTATCTACAAATACAGCACCGATTATTGATTCTAGTAGGTTTCCATGAATATCTTCTCCAAAATTCACCCTATTTCCAGAGCAACTTAAATGAGTAAAAAGATCTAATTCTCTTCCGATTGTGTTCAATTTCTCTCTACTTACAATTTTAGATTTCATTCGTGTAAGTTGACCTTCATTATCATGAACAAGTGTTCCATAGAGATAGTTTGCTACAACTAAATCAATGACAGAATCTCCTAAAAATTCTAAGCGTTCAAAGTTTACGGGAAAACCCTCTTTGTTTTTGATGTTTAGTGAACGATGAGTAAATGCTTTCTGATAGAGTAGTTTATTTTTGGGTAAATACCCAAGAACTTCTTTAAGCATTTGGTCAAAAGCGGTATTCTTTGAATTAGACCCCCAAAATTTAGTAAAAAATTGCACATAGCAATTTAATCAAATTCTTTGAACACAACACACGCGTTGTGACCACCAAAGCCGAAGGTGTTTGACAACGCTACTTTAACTTCCCTTTTCTGTGCTTTTCCAAAGGTGAAATTAAGTTTTGAGTCAATATTTTCGTCTGGAGTCTGATGATTTATTGTTGGAGGTACTATATTTTCTTTAATCGACATAATTGAAGCAATTGCCTCAATTGCACCAGCAGCTCCAAGAAGGTGACCGGTCATTGATTTAGTAGAATTTATATTGATCTTGTATGCATGTTCACCAAATACGTCCAATACTGCTTTTGATTCTGCAATATCACCTAAAGGTGTGGATGTTCCGTGCATATTGATGGTATCCACATCAGTTGGTTTTAGGTTTGCATCTCTTAAGCAATTAAGCATCACATTTTTTGCGCCAATACCTTCAGGGTGAGGAGCAGTCATATGGTGTGCATCTGCAGAGAGACCTCCACCCGCTAATTCACAGTATATTTTAGCTCCACGAGCTTTGGCATGTTCATATTCTTCAAGAACAAGGCAGCCAGCACCCTCACCTAACACAAATCCATCACGATCTTTATCAAAAGGACGTGAAGCAGATGCGGGGTCATCGTTACGGGTTGAAAGGGCATGTAAAGCGTTGAATCCTCCAATACCAGCATAAGTAACTCCAGCTTCTGAACCTCCTGCAATAATTATATCGGCATGATTAAGACGGATATAATTTAAAGCATCGATAATGGCATTCGCAGAGGATGCGCATGCAGAAACAGTTGCGAAGTTAGGACCTCGATACCCGTGTTTGATTGAAATCATTCCGGGTGCAATATCAGCGATCATTTTGGGGATAAAGAAAGGATTGAATCTTGGTTTTAAGTCATTTTCAGCAAAATTCAGAATTTCGTTTTGAAAAGTTTCTAATCCACCAATTCCAGCACCCCAAATCACTCCTACACGGTCTTTGTCAACGTTTTCAGAGGTAAGTCCAGCGTCAGCAATAGCTTCATCAGAGGAAACTAATGCGTATTGCGAAAAACGATCTTGTTTTCGGGCTTCTTTACGATCAAAATGATCCAATGCATTAAACCCTTTCAATTCACATGCAAATTGTGTTTTGAAATGAGTCGCATCAAAATAAGTGATGGGCGCAGCTCCAGATGTTCCAGAAAGTAACCCCTCCCAGTATGCTGAGAGGGTGTTTCCAATAGGAGTCAAAGCACCCAATCCGGTAACAACTACACGTCTTGGATTCATTGGGACCTAATTTTAGCTAGCTTGTTCGATGTATTGAATAGCTTGACCTACAGTGGCAATATTCTCAGCTTGATCGTCAGAAATTTGAATATCAAATTCTTTTTCACACTCCATGATTAGTTCCACAGTGTCTAAAGAATCAGCTCCTAAATCATTTGTGAAACTTGCTTCAGTTACTACTTCGTTTTCGTCAACGCCTAATTTGTCAACAATTATGGCTTTAACTCTAGATGAAATGTCTGACATAATAACAATTGGTTTTAGTTTTGTTGAATGCAAAAATATGAAAAGTTTAGACCAAACACTCTTTAAGGGGGATTTAAAATGCTTTTTTTAACATTATGCAATTTCTATATCCAACTAAAATCCTTTGATTTATGAGGAATTACCGCTAATTTGCACATTTAAATTTATGCAAAAAAAAATCGTCATTTTGGCGTCTGGAAGTGGTTCAAACGCTGAAAATATCGTTCGGTATTTTAAGAATAATTCAGAAATATCTGTTCATAGTATTCTGACTAACAACCCCGTAGCGGGTGTTGTTCAACGTGCAGCATCTCTTGATATACCTTGTATTGCTTTTGATCCTCAAGTTGAAACCCCTTCTTTTTTAGAAAATTATTTAAGCAATATTTCACCTGATTTGATTGTTTTAGCGGGATATTTAAAAAAAATTCCTCCTGAGATCACTTATTTATTTCCAAATAAAATAATTAACATTCATCCTGCTTTGCTTCCAAAATTTGGAGGGAAAGGAATGTACGGTATGCATGTTCATAGGGCTGTAAAGGAGTCTGGTGAGGATAAAACAGGAATTAGTATTCATTATGTGAATGAAGCCTATGATGAAGGTGCGATTATTTTTCAAGCTGAATGTTCGTTGTCCTCAGAGGATACACCTGAGGGTATTGCTGAGAAAATCCATCAACTTGAGTTTATGCATTTCCCCAAAGTAATCGAATCAGTTCTAAATGGCTAACGAAAAAGTACATATTTACACAGATGGTTCAGCGCTGGGAAATCCGGGGCCAGGGGGATATGGTTTAATTATGGAATGGGTAGGTAAAAGTTATATCAAAGAATTTTCACGTGGGTTTATTCATACCACCAACAATCGAATGGAGTTGTTAGCTGTGATTGAAGGTCTTGAAAAACTTCAAAAAACCCCAATGGATGTTACTGTGTTTTCAGATTCTAAATATGTAATCGAAGCAGTGGATAAAAAATGGGTTTTTGGATGGGAAAAGAAAAACTTTAAGGATAAAAAAAACCCGGACTTGTGGAAGCGTTTTTTAGTTGTTTACCCTAAGCATAATGTACGTTTTCAATGGATTAAAGGGCACAACAATCACCCTCAAAACGAACGCTGTGATTACCTTGCTGTTCAAGCTGCAAAAACAATGGCAATTGAGCACGATCAATTTTATGAAATTGAAGCTAAAAAAGATAATAACCTCCTAGCTTAATTTCTACCCACACAATTTCTTTTTCTTTTAACTATTCTAGTTTTTAAAAATTGGATTCCAATTGTCGGAAACAAGGGGTTTGATTGTTAGAATCAAATTAATTGTACATCTGCCGCAATTTCAATCAATCCAGGACCATCATGTTCAAACAGTTGAATAACGCTTGGTGTAGCACTTTTCTATCGTTGACTTGCTTGCCAAAAGCCCCACAGCTTTCAGCAAAGCTTGCAAAATTTGGATTTACCAAATCTGTTGCCCAAGTTGACCAACCACCTGCTCTTTGTTCTTTTGATATTTTTCCCAACTCATTATTATTGATTACAATAACTTTTATTGGCATCGAATACTTTACAGCCGTTGTGAAGTCAGCTAAATACTGACAAAAACCTCCATCACCTGCAACTGCAATGATAGGACGTGTGTGTCCAACTGCTGCCCATGCTCCAATGGCTGCAGGAAATGCAAAGCCAATAGACCCTAAATAACCAGACATTAAAAAAGTTTGATTTGACGGTTCGAAATAGCGCCCAAACGAATAGGCATTATTCCCTACATCGACACACATAATCGCATTTTTTGGTGCTGTTTTTTTAGTGCATCAAAGATGGCTGTGGATGATATTCCGTTGTTTCGATTCTCTTTCAAACGCTTATGTTTTTCTGATTGCCAAATCTGCCATCTTTCTTTAATTTCTGTTCTTTGGTTTATTTTTTCACCATATTTTTCATTGTTCAGTAGTTCTACTGTTCTACCAATTTCCCCAAAGACTTCAACGTCTACAGGATGAAATTTAGCTAATGTAAGTGGGTCAAAATCAATCTGTATGGTTGGTTTTTTAGGGGTAATTCCAGTGTGATTGGAAAACGAAGTACCTATGGCAATAATCAAATCAGCTTCGTTCATAAAATAGGATGCAATTGGTGTTCCACTTCGACTAAGTACTCCACACCCCAAAGGGTGATGATCTGCTATTTGTCCCTTTCCCTTAAAGATTGTCATAATGGGAGCATTTAGCTTTTCACCAAGCTCGATAATCATTTTCATATTAAATTTTGCTCCATGACCCACAATAATGACAGGACGTTTTTTCTTTTTAATCAACTCTACTGCATTTTTTTAGGCAGATTTTGGTGGTGCGATATCTAAAGGTGTGATACGGTTTTCAGGAGTTGAAATTTTTTGTTTACCCGCTGGTAGCACTTGTACTTGATCGGGAAAAGTCAAATGCGATACATCTCGATTCAAAAGTGCATATTTAATGGCAATAGCCATTAGCTCACTATGTTGACTTTGACTCTCTACCCTATGATTGAATACTGCAACGGATTGAAAGGCAGTGACAAGGTCCAATTCTTGAAAATTTCCAATTCCAACGACTTGGGTAGCTACTTGGCCTGTAAGTGCTAAAATAGGCGCCCTGTCTACTTTTGCATCCCAAAGCCCTGTACACATATTGGTTGACCCAGGACCGGCAATTGCAAAACATGCAGCTGGTTTTCCTGTCAGTTTTCCATAGGCTGAGGCTGCAAATGCTGCTGCACCTTCATGACGGACTCCAATAAATTTTAATTTTCCTTGAGATTCTTGACGCATTAACGCATCTGCAATCCCTAAATTTGAATGGCCCACCATACCGAAAATACGGTCGATTCCCCATTCAATCATTGTTTCCACCATGAGGTCAGCGACTGTTTTTTTGTGTTTTGATTCTTGTTCTAAACCGACAAACACCTCTTCTCCCTGGATTTTAAGAGGATATACCTTAAGTTCGTCATCGTACCCTTCTGAGTCTCCACCGCAAGGATCAAAGTCCCAACCATGCCATGGACAGCGCAATAGACCGTTTTCGATTGAACCTTCGCTTAAGGGTCCTCCTTGATGCGGACATTTATTGGAAATTGCATTAATTTTTCCGTTGTGATGCGTTAAGCAAACATCTTTTTTTATTCCTCTTTTTTTCAATTTTTTGGTCTTTTCCCTAAACAACTACACTTGGGTTACTTCACAGAGGTAAGGTTTGTGTGTTTTGAGCTTGTTTATTTCCAATTTGTAGGAAGTTATACCAATGAGTGCTTCTCTTTTTTTTTTCACTTTCCTCCCTTTTATGTCCAAAGAAAGGGGTGAGTTACGTTGCTACCCTCTCCTTTTTCTTTTATCTTTGCGAGGAGCGTTCTGTAATTTTAGTCGTATTGAAGAAAGATTACCTGTATGAAGGGTGTTTTTTTAGAGGTTGATAAAAAATTGCAAAACATAATTTCAAAATGCTGATAATTAGCTGATTAGTATTATTGCATATGAATAAAAAACTATTAGTCGTAGGAACAATGGCCTATGATGCAATCGAGACACCCTATCAAAAGGTGGATCGAGTTTTGGGAGGAGCAGCGACATATATTGCCTTATCTTCCTCAAAATTTCCCTTACACTGCGGTCTAGTTTCCGTTATCGGAGAAGACTTTCTTGATTCAGACTTAGACAAACTCACCCAATTAGGTGTTGATGCACAAGGAGTAGAAAAAGTTAAAGAGGGGAAAACATTTTTCTGGAGTGGTCGATATCATGATGATATGAACACGCGAACCACCTTGGACACCCAACTGAATGTATTGGAAAACTTCACTCCAGTAGTTCCTGATGAATTTCGAGATAGTTCGGTGGTAATGGTAGGAAATCTTCATCCAATCGTCCAGCTTGATGCATTAAGTCAAATGGATTTATCACACTCATTTAGGATACTCGATACAATGAATTTTTGGATGGAACACTTCCGTTCTGATTTAGACCAAGTCATCGCTCAAGTAGATTTAATATCGATTAACGATGAAGAGGCTCGTTTATTGACTGGAGAATTTTCATTGACCAAAGCAGCCAAAAAAATACATGCCATGGGACCTCGCTATGTAATCATCAAAAAAGGAGAACATGGAGCACAACTTTACGGAGACGATAAAGTATTTATCGCACCCGCTTATCCAGTCGATCAAGTTGTAGATCCAACAGGAGCGGGAGATAGCTTTGCAGGAGGTTTTGCTGGATACCTTGCGCATTCCGGAGAAATAAATTTTGACACCCTCAAACAAGCCCTTGTTGTAGGCACTGTTTTTGCTTCTTTTACAGTAGAAGCATTTGGCGTTGAAGCCATCGAAAAAGTTACCCATACGTCCCTTCAAAATAGGATTACAGCCTACCGAAAACTAACTCATTTCAATTGGGATGAAAAAATACTTGCCTTATGAGTGACGCAATCAAACATGAATGTGGAATTGCCTTAATTCGCTTAAAAAAGCCATTAAAATATTATCAAGAAAAATACGGTTCTTCGCTTTATGGTATAAATAAAATGTACCTGATGATGGAAAAACAGCATAACCGTGGGCAAGACGGAGCTGGATTTGCAAGTATTAAATTTGATATGGGTCCAGGAGAACGCTACATAAGTAGAGTACGTTCGTGTGAATCACAACCAATTCAAGATGTGTTTAACCAAATAAGCTCAAGGATTCAAGAAACAATCACAGAAAATCCTTCATTAAAATCCGACCCCGAAGCACTTAAAAAAAATGTACCGTATCTAGGAGAACTAATGCTTGGGCACGTTCGTTATGGAACTTTTGGAAAAAATAGTATTGAAAGTGTTCATCCGTTTTTAAGACAAAACAACTGGATGCACAGAAATCTGATTGTTGCCGGGAATTTCAACATGACCAATGTCAATGAGTTATTTGAAAATCTAGTGGCACTTGGTCAACACCCCAAAGAAAAGGCAGACACCATTACAGCCATGGAAAATATCGGTCATTTTTTAGATGATGCGGTAGCTAAAATTTATAGAAAATTAAAACGAGAAGGGTTTAATAAATTCCAAGCCTCTCCTCAGATTGCAGAACGATTGAATATTGCAAAAGTACTGAGTAAGGCTGCTAAAAATTGGGATGGAGGATTTACTATGGCAGGTATGATTGGTCATGGAGATGCATTTGTGCTTCGTGATCCAGCAGGAATTCGTCCAGCGTTTTATTGTGAAAATGAAGAAGTTGTTGTTGTAGCCTCCGAGCGTCCAGTAATTCAAACGGTCTTTAATTTACCTATTGACGAAATTAAAGAACTCGACCCTGGTTGTGCTTTGGTGATAAAAAAATCAGGTAATGTAAGTATTGAGAAAGTATTAACTCCATTGGAAAAAAAATCATGCTCTTTTGAACGCATTTATTTTTCACGTGGAAGTGATGCCTCTATTTATGCAGAACGAAAAAAACTAGGGGAGTTGTTGTTTCCTCAAATTCGTGAAGCCATTCAAAATGATTTAAAGAACACAGTTTTTTCTTATATCCCGAATACAGCTGAGACTTCTTTTTATGGATTAGTTGGGGAAGCCCAACGGTATCTGCAGGACCAGATCATGGAAGAACTGGAACAGGATGAATTTGATAAAGACCAAATCAAAACATTATTAAACCTCAGTCCACGAATAGAAAAAATCGCAATAAAGGACGCTAAGTTAAGGACGTTTATCACTGCTGATAACAGCCGAGATGATTTGGTTGCGCATGTGTACGATATCACTTACGGTGTAGTTACGCCTCAAGACAACTTGGTCATTGTAGACGATAGTATTGTACGGGGTACAACCTTACGTCAAAGTATTTTAACCATGTTGGCAAGACTTAATCCAAAGCAAATTGTTGTTGTGTCAAGTGCACCTCAAATTCGTTACCCAGATTGTTATGGGATTGACATGGCGAAATTAGAGGACTTTATTGCATTTCAAGCGGCACTTAAATTACATGAGGATAGAGGGACGCTAAAAGAAGTTTTAGATCAAATTTATTCCGCATGTCAGCAAAGTGCAGCTTCTGATGAATCAGAATCAACAAATCATGTAAAAGCCTTGTACGAGCCTTTTAAAGCACAAGAAATATCAGATAAAATCGCAGAATTGTTATCCTCCACGATTAGTTCTCCAGTGAAAATTATTTTTCAAACAATTGAGGGATTACACCAATCATGTCCAGACCATAAAGGAGATTGGTATTTTACTGGAAATTATCCAACACCAGGAGGAAATAGAGTTGTTAATCGCGCATTTATGAATTTTTATGAAGGGAAGTCTGAGCGCGCATATTAGCACTTAATCGATTAAATGTGCATTTAATCTATTTTTTAGACAGACTTGAACCATAAATTGCATTTTTACATCACCAGAACATAAGTAGGTTAAGTTCATGGTAAGATTTGGGGCAAAAAAGGAGGAATTTATTCCTCCTTTTTTATTTTATACGTTTCACCCCAAAAAAAAAAGAAGGAGAAATCCTTCTTTTTACACGCTAATTTTATACTTAAAAAGAGCCTATTTGTGCTCGTTGTACAATGCACTTACTGCATCCCAGTCAACTACATTAAAAAATGCATTAATGTAATCAGGACGACGGTTTTGATAATTAAGATAATAGGCATGTTCCCACACATCAAGTCCAAGTAAAGGGTGTCCTCCACATCCTATACCAGGCATTAGAGGATTGTCTTGATTTGGTGTAGAACAAACGTCTACTTTTCCACCTGGGTGTGCACAAAGCCAAGCCCATCCTGATCCAAATCGTGTAGCAGCAGCTTTACTAAATGCTTCTTTAAATGCATCAAAAGATCCAAATGCAGCATCAATTGTATTTGCCAATTCACCCGAAGGAGTTCCTCCTCCGTTTGGACTCATTGTACTCCAAAATAAAGAGTGGTTATAAAATCCACCTCCATTGTTTCTAACAGCAGCATTGTTTAGGTCAAGTTCTCCTAAAATTGTATCGATTGATTTCCCCTCTAATTCTGTTCCTGCAATTGCATTATTTAGGTTAGTTGTATAACCGTTGTGATGTTTGCTGTGATGGATTTCCATAGTTCGCGCATCGATATGAGGTTCGAGTGCATCGTATCCATAAGTAAGTTGTGGTAATTCAAAAGCCATAATTTTTTTTTTAAAAGATTAGTACTACAAATCTAAAGATTAATTACATTTAAACCACAATGAAAACAAAAACTGCTCCAGTTCACTTATTTAATGCCTCAGCAGGCGCTGGAAAAACATACTTATTAGTACAACGTTATCTGGAAAAGCTTCTTGGACACGCTCAGGCAGACTTTTTTCATCAGATGCTAGCTCTTACGTTTACCAATAAGGCTGTTTTTGAAATGAAAACAAGAATTTTAAAAGCACTTTACAGTTTTTCGGATTCTGATTTTAATCACCAAAAGGATGCAATGTCCATTCAGCTTTGTGAAAACCTTGGAATTAGTTCTGCGCAATTGGCATCAAAATCGAGACAAGTTTTAAAAAAAATACTGCATGATTATGCTGCTTTTGATATCATTACACTGGATAGTTTTACTCATAGAATCATTCGATCATTTTCCAAAGACCTAGGACTTGCCTATAATTTTGAGGTAGAGTTACAGGTTGATCGACTTTTAGAACAAACAGTCGAACGTCTTTTGTCCAAAGTGGGTAAAGAAGATGAAATTACAGCTATTCTTACCTCCTATACATTTCAAAAAATGGAGGATGATTTGTCATGGAACCTGAAAGAGGATTTGTTAAAATCAGCAAAACTTTTGTTGAATGAAAATGACCGGATTGGATTGGCACAATTGGGCAAATTGGATTTGCAAAGACGAATTAAAAACACCACATTTTTAGAAAAAAAGTTTCATCAAGTAACGGAAGAACTTAAACTTTTAGGTAAACTGACTTTGGATTTATTAAGGGATCACGGAATCGAAAAATCAGATTTTAACCGAGGTACTTTTTATAATCGATTTGATCAACTAGCTCAAGGAGATTTTACAAAATATGATACTGGCAAATTACACGAAAATTTACTAGAGGGAGCTGGGATATACAAAACGACAACGAGCGAGGATATCAAAGCCACCATTGACGATTTATTACCCACTTTATTGGCTTCTTACGAAAGCGGTCTGGAGTTATTTTTTCGATATCAACTTATCAATGACATACGTAAACAATGGACTCCTTTGTCTTTGGTTTCAAGATTAGGTCTTGAGCTAAATGAATTACAAAAGGAACAAAACAGTGTTCTTTTAGCGACATTTAATGAACGAATTTCGAAAGAAATTTTAAATCAGCCCGCGCCCTATATTTATGAACGATTAGGGGAAAATTACCGCCATTATTTTTTGGATGAATTTCAAGACACTTCTACTTTACAGTGGTCAAATTTGATTCCTTTAATATCCTCATCACTTGAAAGTTTGTCTCAAGACAAAACCCAGGGAAGCTTAATGGTTGTGGGTGATCCAAAACAGTCGATTTATAGGTGGAGAGGTGGTGACGTGAGTCAGTTCATGGGACTCCTTCAAGGAAAATCACCTTTTCAAGTCCCTGCAAAAATTGACCGATTACCAAACAATTACAGAAGCAACAAGACCATTGTAGAATTCAATAATAAACTCTATACTTCATTAATTGATATTTTGGAATACGAGGAAAATAAGCTTGTTTTTGGCGATCAAGCCACACAAAAACCGACCAATGAGGAGGTGGGGTACGTGCAACTTGATTTTTTTAATGAAGAGGAGGACGAACAAAAACAAACGGTTGATAAGGTGATTGAGAAAATTGATTTAGCGATTCGACAAGGATATTCACCAAATGATATTTCTATACTTGTACGAAAATCAAAACAAGCGAAATGGATTACAAAAGCCTTGGCTAGTAGAATTTATCCTTTTATGTCATCTGAGTCTCTATTGCCAGAGGATTCAGAAGAGGTTCAATTCTTAATTTCAATTTTAAATTGCTGGTCCTACCCTGAGTTAAAAGCTCATAAAAAAACTCATCTAGTGTTTTTACATTCTCATACACAATCAGACACACAATTGGATGATTTTTTATTCCATTATTTAAAACAACCTTTGACCCAAGTATGGAACGACTTAGGGTTTTTCTATGAGTTCAACTCACTAAAAAACAACAACATATGTGTAGCCATCGAAAAAGCATGCTTTGACTTTGGACTTGACGATAAAAATCCTTTTGTATCTAATTTTCTTGATGTACTGTTTGAGTTTACGCAAAGAGAACAAAATGATTTACGATCATTTCTTCGTTTTTGGGAACTACAAGGGAGTAAAAAGACATTATCCATGCCAAGCAATTATGGAGGGATTAAAATCATGACGATTCACAAAGCAAAAGGATTGGAGTTTCCAGTGGTCATCTTCCCTTTTGCAGATGAATTGATTTACTCCAAAATAACAAAAAGAGTATGGCTCAATACCTATGAGCAATTTGCTGAAGATTTCCCATTGGCTTGGGTAAATTTTTCAAAACGATTGGAAAATTATGGTCCAAATGCAAAAGCACTCTTTTATGAAACGAGAAAAAATGATGAATTAGACGCTTGGAATGTGTTTTATGTAGCAACTACGCGAGCAGCTGAACAATTATATATCATTTCCTCTCAAAAAAATTGTGACAACCCTTCTTATGCAATGCTTTTAAAACATTTCATCGATTATGACGTGAATGAAGAGGCAAGTGATAAATTGGTGGAATGGGGTACGCAAAAAGAGTACAAGGATATTGAAAATTTAAAAAATGATGCTGAAAACGAAGTTCCAGCTAAAACCCTGAAAAAAATAAAACGTAACCCCTATGAAGATAGATTGCTCTTGCAGTTTCATAAAAACACGGAGGATTCGGAGGCTAGAACGAAAGGTGTTTTGATTCACAACCTCCTTGAAAAAATAAAATACAGTGATGACTTAGATGGAATTTTAGAAGAGGCTAAATATGCAGGTTTGATAAGCTCCCATGAGCAAGAGGAGTTTCATTATTTTTTTTCAACTTTGATGAACCACCCTCGACTAAAACCCTATTATAGTTCAGATTACGAAGTGCTCAATGAACGCGCTTTGTTGGTCCCCAAAACAATGGTTTTAAGACCTGATCGTGTTTTGAAAAACAAAGAGGAAATGGTCGTTATTGATTATAAGACGGGTGAATTTCGAGAGTCTCATGTGACTCAACTCAGAAATTACTTAAACTGGATTGATCAAATGAATGATTTACCACTAAAAGGCTTACTGATTTACCTCCCAAAAGACCGTAAAAAAGAGCTTGAAATTAAAGAAATTAACTAAGCTTTTTTCTTTTTAAAATAGCACAAAACTTTTTTGGATAGCTCAGGTTTTAAAGTTAATTTTGTTACTTATTATATATATTTAAAAATGAAAAAAATAACAAAACAATTCTTAACGTTCTTTGCATTGTTTTTTGCAATGACGCTTACTGCACAAGACGAAGATAATCCATGGATTGTTTCTTTTGGTGTAAATGCGATTGATACGTACCCAACAAATGCCGCAACAAATGATGTGACAGGTGTTCAAGGTAAATGGTTCCAAGAGTTTTTTAACGTGAGTCACTGGAACATTACTCCTCTATCATCAGTTTCTGTTGGTAGAAATATCACAGAGCGTTTTTCAATTGTTGGACAACTCAACATGAATCGTCTGAATGTGTATGGAGATAATGAAATTGATGCAGTAAATCTTAATACTGTTGATTTAGGACTTCGTCGTCAACTTACTGCCAAGGGTTCTGCTTTGACTCCTTACTACCAAATTGGTGCTGGGTATAGCTCACTTGATGGTGAAGCTTCAGTTACTTATAACTTTGGTTTTGGTCTTGGATACTGGGTGAATGATAACTTAGGTTTTTCATACGAGTCAAAATACAAGAATGCAGTCGATGATAAAGGGATTAACCACTTTCAACACACTTTTGGTGTGAATGTAAAGTTTGGTGGAGTTGATACTGATGGAGATGGAGTCTACGATAAATTCGATGCATGTCCAGAAGAGCCAGGCCTTGAAGAGTTTTCAGGATGTCCTGACACAGACGGGGACGGAATCGCAGACAAAGATGATGCTTGTCCAACTTCAGCAGGTTCTGTAGTAATGAATGGTTGTCCTGATACAGATGGAGACGGAATTGCTGACCCAGATGATGCTTGTCCAAATCGTGCTGGAACTTCTCAAATGGGAGGTTGTCCTGACAGTGACGGAGATGGTCTAAACGATAAAGATGATGCTTGTCCTCAAGTTGCAGGTCCAGCTCAAAATAACGGATGCCCATGGCCTGATACGGATGGAGATGGTGTAGCTGATAAAGATGATGCTTGTCCTCAATTGGCTGGTGTAGCTGCAAACAATGGATGTCCTGAACTTCCAGAAGATGTTATTGCTACATTGAACAATGAGAGTTCAATGATTCGTTTTAAAGCAGAAAGCAATAAAATCGTTGGTGAAGAATCAACTGTAGTTTTAGGAAAAATTAAAGATATCTTGGATAGCTATCCAACAGTTTCTTTCGTTATTGAAGGTCATGCTTCAAGTGATGGAAGTAAAGGATACAATCAGAAATTATCTGAATCACGTGCTGCATCAGTAATGGCTGCTTTAATTGAAGCAGGATCTGATCAGTCTAGATTAACTTCTGTAGCCTACGGTGAAGATCGTCCTATTGGAGATAACAATACTGCTAAAGGAAGAAAGAGCAACCGTAGAGTTCAATTCTCTTTGGGAAGCAAATAATCTCTTTTTCTTAAAAAAAAACATTTAATGCCCTGATGTATTTCAGGGCATTTTTTTTGTTTAGAATTACTACCTTATACCCCTAATCTTAATATTGTGAAATCTTTTATTTCCGAAGTTGTTTCTGAATATATTCTCAATCATACTAGTTTTGAAAAACTATGCTTGATTGTACCAAGTAAACGAGCTGGTATTTTTCTTATTAATGAATTAATAAATCAGTTAGAGGAACCCAAATTTGCTCCCCTTGTTTATAGTATTGAGGAGTTTACAGAGGAATTAGCTACATCAAAAAAGGCGAACACCACCCATCAATTGGTCAGCTTGTATGAACTCTATTGCCAGCATCTTCCAAAAGATAAAAGAGATCCTTTTGAATTATTTTTACAATGGGCTCCAAAACTATTAAAGGATTTTAGTGACATTGATGCATATTGCTTGAATTCTGAATCGGTACTCTCCAATTTAGGTTCTTACTATGCACTCGAAAATGTCCTCGAAAAAGAACAGAATAGCTCATTTGACGAATCATTTTGGAAGATTATACCTGCCTTATATGAGTCATTTACAACCCAATTAGCTGAACAACAATTAGGGACAATAGGTATGCTGTATAGGGAGGCAGTAGATACAATCGAAATATACCTTGAGCATACTACGCAATATCATTACTTCATTGGTTTTAATGCACTTAATAAAGCAGAAGAACGAATGTTTCAAGCCTTTTTGTCAGAAGATAAGGGAAAAATAGTATGGGATTTAGATGAGGCACTTTATAATGACAAAGTACATGCTGCTGGACGATTTATCCAAGAATATCAATCAAAATGGACGTACTACAGAAAAACACCTTATACCTTTAAAGAAACAGGTTTTTCAGAGGAAAAAGAAATAGCAATACATGGACTATCAGGGAACATCGAACAAGCAAAGGAAGTTGGTCGCCTCATAGAACAATTGAAAACAGAAGATAGTGGAACAGCGATAATCTTCGGAAATGAACTTTTACTATTGCCTGTACTTGGACATCTTCCTCATGATTGTTCGGATTGGAATGTTACTATGGGATATCCAATAGGGTCACTCCCTTTAGTGCGATTTTTTCAAGACTGTGTGGAATTCCACAAAGGATTAGCTGAGGGTAATTATTCATATGAAACATTGGAGCGCGTTTTACATTTTCCAATGATTAGATCTTCATATAAAGACACTGAAATTAAAGTCACTGAATTTCTGAGCCATCTATATGCCTCACATTCCTATGAAATTAACCATGAACTAATTCGTCCTTTACAAGAAAATGAGGTCGGAGTAATACTTTTTCAAAAGTGTACAAATGCACACGATTTACTTCGCCTTTTGGGTCAGTTATCCAAACATTTAAAAGATCAATTTACAGCGGTAAGTCATTCTTTAGAATTGTCTTCCCTTGAAGGAATTGATAAAGTATTGCGGCAACTTGAAAATCATTTTAACCACATCACTTTTGAATTTTCAATATCCGCATTTTCTGTATTATTTGCAGAGTTATTGGGACAACAAAACATTGATTTTAAAGGAGACCCAAAAGCTAAATTTCAACTTATGGGAATGCTTGAATCTAGGGTTCTTGATTTTGAAAATTTAATCATTACCGATGTAAATGAAGGTGTTTTACCAGTGGGAAAAAATGATCAAAGTTTTTTCCCTTTTGCACTTAAAAAACATTTTGGACTTCCAACCTTTTTGGATAATGATGCGATTTATAGCTATCACTTTTATCGTTTAATCCAACGTGCAAAAAAAGCACATATACTCTACAATGCACAAAGTGAGGGGCTACATGCTGGTGAACAAAGTAGATTTGTACGTCAGTTATTACTTATGTCTAATTCAAATCACAAGGTAAGTGAAATTTTATCAACCTCTAAGATTGATGTAAAAAGACACGAGAATAGGGTAGTTGAAAAGACGAAGTCGATGATTGAACGCTTAAATTTATTAGCAAAAAGTGGGTTTTCTCCAACTTCTTTAAGTACCTATTTAAAAAACCCTGTTGACTTCTATGATCGTTACCTACTTGGAATTAAAGACAATGAGACTCTTGGACCAGTCCTTTCAAATTTTAACAGAGGTACTTTAGTTCACAATACCCTAGAAGACCTCTATAAGCCCTATTTAAATCAATTACTCACACTTGAAATTATTGAGGAAATGGAGCGTAAAGTGAATGGAGTAATGCACGCTAATTATGTAGAAATATATGATAAAAGTAAAACAATCCGAGGAGAAAATAAATTGATATTAGCAGCCTATGAACAAGCTATTAAGACACTTTTAACTCAAGAAAAAGTACGTATGAATAAAGGGAATGAAATTGAGGTGATTGCCTTGGAGGAAAAATTTACAATACCCTTGACTTTAAAAGAGGTTGATACTGAAATTAATATTGTAGGGACTATTGACCGGATTGATCGTGTGAATGGAACACTACGTATAATAGACTACAAAACAGGATTGGTAAAGAAAAAAGCACTAGAGTTTAAATCTTGGGATCAGTTTTACGGAGATTTTCACACCCAGCCTCTTTTTCAAGTTTTGCTCTACGCTTGGGCAAAAAAAGAAGAAATCAATCTAAATAAAAGTATTGACATTGGTGTAATTTCTTTAAAATCCCCCAAGGAGTATATGCTCCCTTTCTATCGTAAAGAAGTACCTTCGGGGGATCCTCAAATCACTACCGATTTTTTTAATGAAATAGATGGATTTATATCATCCTTAATTCAGGAAATCTTTGATTTGAAACACCCTTTTATTTCGACAGAAGAATAAAGGTTATTAGGTGTTTTATTCAATCAATTCAGAGACAAGTTTTCCTGAAATCAACGACGGAGGTACACCAGGACCAGGTACTGTTAACTGTCCAGTAAAAAATAAGTTTTTAACTTTTTTACTTTTTAGTTTCGGTCGCAAAAATGCAGTTTGAAGCAAGGTATTTGCCATACCATATGCATTGCCCTTATATGAATTATAGGTTTCCACGAAATCATTGACACAGAATGATTCAGAAAATAAAATATGTTTTTTGATTTGCTGTTGTGTGCGTTTTTCTAAACGATCGATAACGATATTGAAGTACTTTTCGCGTAATTCAGCGGTATCATTTAGACCAGGAGCAATTGGGATCAAAAGGAAACAGGCCTCTTTACCTTCTGGAGCCATACTCTTGTCTGTGATAGAAGGGAAGTTGGCATAAAATAATGGATTGTCAGGCCATTTGGGTGAATCGTAAATATCATTCGCATGTGCATCAAAATCAACATCAAAAAACAGGGTGTGATGAGATACATTTTTGACTTTTTTATCTAAACCAATAAAAAACAAAAGGGAAGAGGGGGCAAATGTTTTCTTATCCCAATATGTTTCAGAATACACTCTATACTGAGAGTCCAATAAACTTTCTGAGTGATGGTAATCAGCTCCACTAATTACAATATCTGCATTGTGTTCTTTTCCATTAATTGTAATTCCTGTTGCTTTTCCGTTAGCCACATTTATTTTCTCTACATTTTGGTTGGTGTGAAAAACAACTCCATGTTCTTCGGCAAGTTTAACCATTCCTTCCACAACACTATACATTCCTTTGTCAGGGTGCCACGTTCCAAGACCAAAGTCAGCAAAATTCATGAAATTATAAAAAGCTGGTGTTTGACTTGGCTTAGCGCCTAAAAACAGGACAGGGAATTGTAAAATTTGAGCCAACCTTGGATTGTCAAATTCTTTAACTATCTCTTTCTTTACGGTGCTTAAAAAATAACCTAATTTCTTAATCGTAGCTGGAGTAACCAATTCAAAAGGAGAAATACCAGGACGATATACCAAATCTTTAATTGCTATGTTGTAATTATCTTCTGCTTTTTTTATGAATTTTTTTAGTGGAACTGAGCTTCCCTTTTGTTCTTGTTCAAAAGCAGCATATATTTTCTCTAAAGTATCTCCAATTTTTATTGAACTTGAAGTGTCAAAATAAACTTCATAACCAGGGTCTAGTTTCTCTAGATGATAATAGTCGCTAACCTTTCTGCCAAAATCATTAAAATAACTTTCAAAAACATCGGGCATCCAATACCAAGAAGGTCCAATGTCAAAGGTAAAACCATCTCTTTTTAATTGACGAGCACGTCCCCCTGGGGTTGAGTTCTTTTCAAAAATCTCTACTGAGTATCCTTTTTTAGCAAGATAAGTGGCTGCAGATATTGAAGAAAAACCTGAGCCAATAACGATTATTTTTTTCATAGCATAACAAAGATAATCCGAAATAATGAGAACAGCGGACGAAGTGTTTTTAGTTTTAGATATAAAAAAACCCAAACACCTAGATTGAATTATTTCGGAAAGTGTAAAGGGACATTACATTATTTTTATTTTTTCATTATGTCTCTAGCAATAAAAATAATTACAAGTATTGTGGTAATAATTACTGTGTTTGCAACAAAAGAGGATGTCATTGTAGTTGGATTTAGTTTGAACTAAAATTAATGAAATCTTGTTTATCTAGCACATAAAAACAGTCTATTTTTTTACCTTTTACAACATTACTATTACTATTTTTTTGCACTTTTATTTAAAGAAATGTTATTTTTTTTCATTTTTCCCTTGTTTTGTATAACTTTTATTGACTATATTTAAACAGTTTAATTCAATTTGGTTTCTAACGCCTCTGTTATTACTTCCAAAGTCAAATTCTAAAATCCTATCAACAGAGGCGTTTTTTTTCTTTTTTACTCACTACCTTAGAGGAATGAAGCCAACTCAATCTCAGATTACACAACTTCTCTTCTTTAATATCCCAAACAACCGTTGGTGGGCATTCAAACAAATGGGTATTTCTTTCAATCAATTGCAATCAATTGAGGGATTATCTTTTTTCAAAATGCTTGGAACTGGAGGAGGTCAGGGATTTAGTTTACGACCTGATTTTTCTACCTATGTTTTTCTTGGTGTTTGGGAGTCCGAGGAGTATGCAATCGAATTTTTATCTTCATCCTTTGTTAACGAGTATAAAAAACGAACTTCAAGCATACGAGAAATTAGACTCAGCAATATACATAGCCATGGTAAGTGGAGCGGAATAAATCCGTTTAAACCAATTCAACCTGAGTACGATATCCAGCATAAAATTGCAGTCATCACACGAGCCACCCTTAATTGGAATCGTTTATTTCAATTCTGGAAATCAGTTCCACAAGCGAGTAAGGCAATCGAAAACGCAAAAGGGGTTCGGTTTTTTAAAGGTATCGGAGAATGGCCTTTTATTCAACAAGCAACTGTAAGTATTTGGGATTCGATTGAGGATGTCTATACGTTTGCGTATAAGTCTCATGCTCACGCTGATATTGTAAAAAAAACACATCAACAAAAATGGTATAAAGAAGATCTTTTTTCTCGCTTTATAGTCCAATTAGATACTGAATTTTAAGGCATGAAGAAAGCTATCGTTATAGGGTCAGGTATCGCTGGAATTTCAGCCGCTATCCGATTAAAACACAAAGGATATCAGGTTGATGTATATGAGTCTAATAGTTATCCAGGAGGGAAACTCAGTGCTTTTCAGATTGGTAAATATCGTTTTGATGCGGGACCTTCTTTGTTTACTATGCCTCATTTTGTGGATGAACTTTTTCAACTTTTTGGTGAAAATCCAAGGGACTTTTTCTCGTACAAACGAAAAGAAATTGCATGTGAATATTTTTGGATAGACGGAATGCGAATTACCGCACATGCAGATAAAAAAAAGTTTCTTCAAGAAATAGAAAAAAAGCTAAATGTTCCTGCTGAACAACTTGATAATTACCTTAATAAAGCAAAAAAGAAATATGATTTAACGGTTTCTCTTTTTCTCGAGAAATCATTACATAGAGTCGCTACATTTCTCCAAAAAGACACCCTTAAAGCAATCGCTAATCTTTCTCTTTTTGAGTTAAATAAATCATTAGACGATGTAAATAAACAACAATTAAAAAACCCCTATTTAATTCAACTTTATAATCGCTATGCCACTTACAATGGATCTTCTCCTTTTCAAACTCCTGGGATAATGACTTTGGTTCAACATTTAGAATCATTTTACGGAACTTTTGTTCCAGAGGGTGGGATGGAGCAAATTAGTCAATCTCTTTATAGACTGGCAAAACGTCAAGGAGTCCAGTTTTATTTTAACACTAAAGTGGATGAAATCCTAGTTGAAAACAAGAAAGCAACTCATGTTCGAATAGGAAAAGATCACCTTCCAGCAGATATAATTGTGTCCAACATGGATATTTTTCCAACTTACAAGAAACTATTGCCAAAACAACAATTTCCAAAAAAAACACTCCACCAAGAGCGATCAAGTTCAGCAGTAATTTTTTATTGGGGAATCAAAAAAAGCTTTCCTCAATTAAATCTTCACAACATTATTTTTTCAGCTGATTATAGAAAAGAATTTGAAGCTATTTTCAAATCTCGTGGTTTGTATGAGGATCCAACGGTATATATTAATATTACATCAAAAGACGTCCCTGGGGATGCGCCAACGGGTTGTGAGAATTGGTTTGTAATGATTAATACAGCTGCAGACTACGGACAAGATTGGGATCAATTTGTCACTCAACTACGTAAGGTAGTTATTGCAAAAATAGAGAACGTATTGAGTGAGTCTTTCGAGGACTTAATCGAAGTTGAAGAGATTCTTACACCCCCATTAATTCAAGCAAAAACAGAGTCTCATTTAGGAGCATTGTACGGTTCTTCAAGTAATAATAGAATGGCAGCTTTTTGGAGACATCCAAATTTCTCACGCAAAATCAAAAATCTCTATTTTTGTGGTGGAAGCGTTCATCCTGGTGGAGGGATACCACTATGTTTGTTGTCCGCTAAAATTGTAAGTGAACAGGTGCCTTAGTCCTATGGAAATTAAAGAAAAAATTACATCAAATACCATTGCAATTGCATTAATTTGGCTTTTTCATGTCAGTGGTATTGTAGGTATTTTATATGGAAACTCTCAATGGTTTGTCGGTGCAACACCACTAAATTTAACACTTTCATTTGTTCTTCTTCTATGGACAAGTAGAGAAAATAAAAAGGTTTATCTCGTTGCACTTGTTGCCTTTTTTGTAGGGATGATAGCGGAGGGATTAGGTGTGCATTATGGTCTTATTTTTGGGAACTATTCATACGGAGATGCGTTGGGAGTAAAGTTTAAAGAGGTTCCTATTTTGATTGGGATTAACTGGTCTATTTTGACTATTTGTTGCGCTGCTATTGCAAGAAGCATGGTAAATAACTATTTCATCAGAATACTATTGGGTGTAGCACTCATGCTTCTTTTAGATTTTGTTATTGAGCCCATTGCACCAGTTTTAGACTTTTGGGAATTTGAAGGAGGAAAACCTCCATTACAAAATTTTATTGGATGGTTTTTAGTTGCTTTACCCCTCAATATTTTATATCAATCGCTTAAAATTGAGCTAAAAGAGTCCTATACCCATCACCTCTTTTTTCTTCAATTATTATTTTTTATGATTCTTTTACTTCAACTTAATACCCTTCAAAATGCACTTTAAATACTCGATCTTTTTAGTTTTCATATTGATTGGATGTAACACAACACCAACTAAGCCAGAGCAAAAACAGCTTGTAGAAGAGCCAACGGTTGAAATCGAAAAGGAAACGATTGACATATATACTCTCCAGTCAGAGGATATTATGGATTCATCGATGTTAAACAATGAGTCATTTTCAAAATTCAGAACTACAATTGAAGATTTATCAAAACTTAACCAAGAAGGTCTAGAGCCTTTTTTGAATGACGCCTTAATCAATTGTAATCAATTGTTGAAAGAGAAGTTACCCTTACCTTATGATGTACCAGAGGTTAAAGGTAGATTAAAGGTGGTTAAGACTCAATTGATAAAAGCAAGATTTCACAGTGAGGAAAAAATGCAGCTTGAACTCAATCAAAGTTTACGCGAATTGTACATCGCATATTCTGCCTATCTAAAACGAATAGATGGGATTACAATGGAGGAAATTTCGAGCGATTCAATTGACCTAAATTAATTCGTGAGAACTATGTTCTTCAGCTGATATTTCAATACAATACAATTCATTTTCTTGAATAGAATGCCTAATTTTTGAGAGGTATTTATCACATATTTGCCTGCTTTTCTCATCAAGATCAAAACGGGATAGTTTTTCTAAAGATTCTAGAAGTAAATAATCTTGTTCTAGACATTTAATAAATGAATTCTTTTTTTCACGTGTTGTGTCCGACCGCATAAATTGAGCCATATTTGGACGGTTTAGCAAAACATCTTCAATAGCGATATCACGTGTACTAAGTATCGTACTTATGGCGTGAAACAAGCTGTTTCTAATCAAAGCTTCTTGGTTGAAAAAGCGCTTAAATAGAGGGAGGTCTTGCCTGTCAGCAGTGTTGAGGTATAATAACTTATCCTGCTGCGACTGATTAAGTAACCGCTCTAAAACAAATTGTATTTCTCTAATTTTTGACAAAACAATATTTTTTATCTAAATGAAATTTACAACAATCAGACTCAAATTTAATTTTCCTTATTAGCTTAATGTTAACAAGTTTTCCACCATGAAAGTATAAGTTAAGTTAATAGATTTAATTTTTCTATTGTTTCCAGGGGTTTTGACAATTTTAGGAGGAGTGAGATTTGCTATTTCGGCCATTGCAAAATAATATTTTTTACGAGTAGGATGATAGGGAGTTACTCCATTTATTAGTTCTCTCTTTTTAGATGAATGAAGTAATAAATTTAAAATACCAATACAATCTTGAAGATGAATTAGATTAATATATCCATCAGGTTGTTTTAAAATACCTTGTTTTGCAATTGAAAAAATCGGGTGCCTGTTCGGACCAATCAGTCCGCCAAATCGAACAATTGCAACCTGTTCAATGTCACTATTTAATATCAAATTCTCGGCAATTAGAAGTTGCTCACCGCTTTTAGTTGTGGGTTTTAGAGGTGATTTTTCATTTATTTCACCCTCTAAATTACCATAGACAGATGTGCTACTGATGAAAATAATTTTTTTTATATCCGTATGCTTGATACGATGGATTAATGTTTCTATTGTTTGATCAAAACGATTTTCAGGATTTTTACGCACTCCAGGAGGAAGAGAAATGAAAAGAAAATCTAGTGGATCAAAAAACTCAGTTGGGCTGATCTGATTTTCATCACATTGAACTAAAAAGGGTTTGATTCCATTACCTTCAATAGTTTTCAGTCTGTCTGTATGAGTTGTAGTTCCGCTTACATTATATCCTTTTTCTACTAAGGATTTACCTAACTCTAAGCCTAGCCAACCACAACCTAAAATACCAATATGTATGTCTTTTTCTATCTTCATTTTGCACCGTAAAGGTAGCGATCTCTGTGGAAAACAACATATTATAAAATAATTGCTTAACTTAGGAATTCAACAAATCAAGAAATTATGGCAGTTAAAAGTTTTCAAGGGCCACGTGCCACGATCAGTAAAAAGAAACCTATTAATCTTCTCGTACGAGATATTATGACTAAACAAATCGTTGTATTTACAGAAGATTTATCCATTCATGATGTGATGAAAATGCTTATTAAACACCGAATTTCAGGAGGACCTGTAGTAGATAAACAGGGTGCTTTGGTGGGGATTATATCTGAAGGAGATTGTATGAAGGAAATCTCAGATAGTCGATATTTTAACATGCCTATTTTGGACAAATCTGTGGGCTATTTTATGACCAAAGAAGTTGAAACACTACCCTCAAACATGAGTCTTTTTGATGCAGCTTCCATGTTCAATAAAACAGGTCGACGCCGTTTCCCTGTACTCGAGAATGGAAATTTAGTTGGTCAAGTAAGTAGAAAGGATATTGTTATTGCAGCTGCAAATCTTCGTGGCTCAACTTGGCATCAATTATAGAGTGAATTGGCTATACGGAACGTATTCGCATGAGCTTCTAGAATAATTTTAATGTCTTTTGAATAACCACCTCCCATGCTACACTGGACGGGTATTTGATTCTCAAAACAAGTTTTTAAAACAATTTCATCTCTGCGTTTACATCCCTCAATACTCATTCCTAACCGACCTAATTTATCTGTTGAAACCACATCAACACCACACAGATAAAAAATAAAATCAGGCTTTACATTTTGAATTAAAGAGGGTAAAATTTCAGTTAATTTTGAAAGATACATTTGGTCACTACAATGATCTGGAAAAGGGACATCTAAGTCACTTTCTTCTTTATGAAATGGATAGTTTTTTTCTCCATGAAATGAACATGTAAAAACAGATTCATTTGATTTAAAAATTTCAGCTGTACCATTACCTTGATGAACATCTAAATCCAAAATCAAAATTTTTTTAGCAAGATGTTGGTCAATTAAATATTGTGCTGCAATTGCCTGATCATTAAGCAAACAAAATGCTTCTCCATGATTTGAAAAAGCGTGGTGAGTCCCTCCGGCTATATTCATTGCAATTCCATGTTTTAACGCATGATCTGCTCCTTCGATGGTTCCGCTAGCAATAATAATTTCTCGTTCAATGAGTTGTTCGCTTAAAGGAAAGCCAATTTTTCTAACTTCTTTTCTGTCCAGTTCTAGACCTAAAAGACGCTCAACATAATCAGGGCTATGAATACGTTCAATGACACTTCGATTTATTTTGTCTGGTGATTTAAAATCTTGCTTTTCAGCGGTACCCTCATGCAAAAGTTGTTTAGGCAAGAGGTCGTATTTTTCCATTGGAAATCGATGACCTGCTGGAAGTGGAAGTTGGTATATGGAGTGATGTGCAATAAAAAGCATTAGCTAATTAAAAGACCATTTTCACTTCCTTTATCAGGACTTATAAAAACCATTTTCCCCTCTGAATTTTCACTCATCAATAACATTCCTTGGCTTTCAACTCCACGAATACTTCGTGGTGCCAAGTTGATTAATACGGTAACTTTTTTTCCTATCACTTCATTAGGACTGAAGGTTTCTGCAATTCCAGAAACGATAGTACTTGTTTCGGTTCCAATATCGACCTGAAGTTTTAGTAATTTCTTCGTTTTCTTTACTTTTTCAGCAGACAAAATAGTACCAACACGAAGATCAAGTTGACTAAAAACGTCATACGAAATCTCAGGTTTTTGAGGAATAACTTCATTGATTTCTTTTGCGTTATCAAGCTTTGATTGATTTAATTTTTCTAGTTGACTGGTAATTTCCTCGTCTTCAATTTTAGCAAATAACAATTCTTGTTTTCCAATCTGATGTCCAGGAATCAACAATTGACCTGTAGCAATTGTATCCCAACCAAAGGGAGAATGAATACTTAATATTTTGCGTAATTTAACTGCACTATGTGGTAAAAAAGGTTCACAAATTGAAGACAATCCAGCTGCTATTTGTAATGCAACATGCATGATTGTTTTAACACGATCTGGATTTTCCTTAATTTTTTTCCAAGGTTCTTGATCTGCTAGATATTTGTTCCCTAGACGCGCTAGGTTCATCATTTCTTGACTAGCTTCTCTAAATCGATATTTTTCTATCGAATCTCCAATGCTTTTAGGAAACGTCTTCAATGAATTAAGTACTTCTTCGTCCTCTTTCTCAAGCTTCCCAGGAGTTGGTACAATTCCCTCATAATATTTGTGGGTTAGAACAATAGCTCGATTGATAAAGTTTCCAAAAATAGCCACTAATTCACTATTGTTTCTCGTTTGAAAATCTTTCCAAGTAAAGTCATTATCTTTTGTTTCTGGAGCATTTGCTGTCAAAACATAACGTAAAACATCCTGTTTTTCAGGAAAATCTTCTAAATACTCATGCAGCCAAACAGCCCAATTTTTTGAGGTGGATATTTTATTCCCTTCTAAATTTAAAAATTCGTTTGCAGGTACATTTTCTGGTAAAATGTATGTTTTTGTTGCTTTAAGAATAGCTGGAAAAATTATGCAATGAAATACAATATTATCTTTTCCTATAAAGTGAACTAACTCGGTGTCTTTATCTTTCCAATAAGGCTCCCAATCTTTATCATTTTTTTTTGCCCATTCTTTTGTGGAAGAGATATAACCAATTGGAGCATCAAACCAAACGTATAATACCTTGCCTTCTGCACCTTCAACGGGAACAGGAATTCCCCAATCCAAATCACGTGTTACGGCTCTTGGTTTTAGACCATCGTCAACCCATGACTTAACTTGACCATATACATTGGGTTTCCAATCTTTTTGGTGTCCTTCTATGATCCATTCACGAATAAATTCATCATATCTATCAAGGGGTAAAAACCAATGTTTGGTTTTTTTTAGTTGAGGAACACTTCCAGATAAGGTTGATTTAGGGTTAACCAAGTCAGTTGCATTTAGAGAGCTTCCACAATGTTCACATTGATCACCATAAGCCTCAGGATGGCTGCATTTTGGACAGGTTCCAATAACGAAACGATCAGCTAAATATTGGTTCGCTTTTGTATCAAACAATTGTTCGGTGACCTGCTCTACAAACTCTCCATCTGCATGCATTTGACAGAAAATCTCTGATGCAGTTTGATGATGAATTTCTGCCGAAGTACGAGAATAATTGTCAAATGAAATTCCAAATTCACTAAAAGAATCTCTAATCATTGTATCGTATTTGTCAATGATTGTTTTTGGGGAAACACCTTCTTTTTTAGCACGAATTGAAATTGCCGCACCATGCTCATCACTACCACATATAAAAGCTACATCTTTGTTTTGTGCACGTAAATATCGTGCATAAATATCTGCAGGGACATAAACTCCGGCTAGATGTCCTATATGGATGGGACCATTTGTGTAGGGGAGGGCAGCGGTTATTGTATAGCGTTTCGCTTTAAGCGACATAATTTATATTTTACGCAAAAATAAGACTTTTTAGTCCGCTAGAATCCCTTAGCTTTATAAAGTTCAACCCAAGTCTAAGAAAATGAATAAATCGCATGTCATTGGAAGAGAAGCCGAAAATCGTGCAACTCAATACCTTATTTCAAAAGGATATCACATTTTAGTTCAAAACTTTTATTACCGAAAAGCAGAGATAGATATCAATGCAAGAAATAACAATTTGTTGGTTGTGATAGAAGTTAAAGCAAGGTCATCAAAGGTATTTGGTGCTCCAGAAAGTTTTGTGTCAACTAAAAAAATGAAGTTACTTCGAATGGCTATAGACGCTTATGTAACAAACAATAATCTTGATGTTGAAGTAAGATTTGATATAATTTCTTATGTAATCAATGGAAAAAATTGGCAGCAAAACCACATTGAAAATGCATTTTATCCGTTTAATTAATTTGTTTTATTTATAACAATTAGTTTATTTTTTACTATCTTTGCAAAAAATAAAACAAAATGAAAACTATCGCTTCGGTTGTAGAGCATTATATTAAAACAAAACCTTATTTGTCCACAGCTATGGCTCAGGGAATTATTAACCTTACTTCTTTAGCACGTCAAATTCAACCTGAAATTGAGGAAACCCTTCAGAAACCTGCTCGAAATGGTGCAATTGTAATGGCACTTAAACGAATATCAGATAACCTAGAGTTTTTGTCGACACACAAAATTGTTAAGGTTTTGAAAGGAATTGGAGATATTACTGTACGGTCTAACCTTGTTGACTTTAGTTTTAAAATTTCAGAGAGCCTTTTAAGTGCTCAAGCTCAATTTTTAGCAGAAACAAATAACAACAATCAAATATTTTATACTTCTTCTAGGGGAGTAACCGAATCTAATATTATCGTAAGTAGTAATCTGACTGGAAAGATTGATCAATTTTTTAAAGAGGAGCATTTGATAGAAAAAACGGAGCATCTCTCTTCAATTTCCATAAAACTTCCGACTGAAAATGTAACTATTCCAGGGATTTATTACTTTATTTTTCAACGATTATCATGGGAAGGGATTAATATTTTTCAAGTAATTTCTACTTCAAACGAATTCACAATTTTGGTTGATGAAGATCACGTGAATCAGGCATTTAAAGCCATTAAAGAACTCAAAAACCTATAAGCTAACCAGCTTATCAAGAGCCTCCGGAATTGAATTTATATTTTTGACTGAGAGTCTCAAGCGCAAACCTTGACGTGTTTCTTTCTCTTTTATGTGAACTTCTCCTTGACTTTGTTGGACCCAAATTAGCACTTTTTGAAAGGAATCACTTTGATAAAAGGGACTGCTTTTATCGGAAACAAAGTATCCAGACAATTGACCTTTTTTGAGAATTAACCTTTCTAAGCCCATTTCCAATGCTTTCCATTTCAAACGAACACTATCAATTAAATCTTCTGCTTGACTTGGAAGCGGACCAAAGCGATCCTCTAAATTTGTTTGAAATTGAATCAATTCATTCTCCTCCTTTAAATCTCCTAATTGATTGTATAACGTTAGACGCTCACTGATACTATTTACATAATCGTCAGGTAGTTGAACTTCTAGGTCAGTATCAATTTGAATCTCTTTAACAAATGAAGTTTTGTCATTTTCGATTTCACTGTATAGATTTTTAAATTCATTTTCTTTTAATTCGTCAATGGCTTCTTTTAGAATCTTTTGGTATGTTTCAAATCCAATATCATTAATAAATCCACTTTGCTCACCCCCAAGTAAATCACCTGCTCCACGAATTTCAAGATCCTTCATTGCAATTTTTATTCCTGACCCTAATTCAGCATATTGTTCAATAGCTTGTATTCTTTTTTGAGCATCACTTGCCATAGTAGAAAGTGGAGGAGTAATGAAGTAGCAAAATGCTTTTTTATTACTTCTTCCTACACGACCCCGCATTTGATGAAGATCACTTAAACCAAAATTTTGTGCATTATTGATAAAAATAGTATTTGCATTTGGGACATCTAAACCGTTTTCGACAATTGTAGTTGCAACCAAAATATCATACTTACCATCCATAAATTCGAGTAAGTTTTTTTCCAATTTTTTGCCATCCATTTGTCCATGTCCAATTCGTATTCTCGCATCAGGCACAAGACGTTGTAACATTCCCGCTACTTCTTGAATATTTTCAACCCGATTATGGATAAAATATACTTGTCCACCACGTTGAATTTCATAAGAAATTCCATCTCGAATAATTGATTCAGTAAATCTAATCACTTCACTTTCAATTGGATATCTATTTGCTGGAGGTGTTGCGATAACAGATAAATCTCTTGCTGCCATTAGGCTAAATTGAAGTGTACGAGGGATTGGTGTAGCGGTTAAGGTTAGCACATCTACATTGGTTTTAAGTGCTCTAAGCTTTTCTTTGACTGCTACTCCAAATTTTTGTTCCTCATCAACGACCAACAACCCTAAATTTTTAAACTCAACTCCTTTTCCAACCAACTGATGGGTGCCAATTAAAATATCAATTTTACCATCTTTAAGATCTTCAAGAACCAAACGTTTTTCTTTTGTTGTCCTAAATCGATTCAGATAATCAACTCGTACTGGAAAATCTTCTAATCTTTTTGCAAAATTTTTATGATGTTGAAATGCAAGAATTGTTGTTGGAACAAGAACTGCTACTTGCTTTCCATTGTCTACAGCTTTAAAGGCTGCACGAATTGCAACTTCTGTTTTACCAAACCCTACATCACCACAAACAAGTCTATCCATTGGACGTTCACTTTCCATATCAGCTTTTACAGCTTGAGTAGCACTACTTTGATCAGGAGTATCTTCGAATAAAAATGAAGCTTCTAATTCGAGCTGAAGATAACTGTCTGGAGCACATGCTACTCCAATTTTTTGACGTCTTTTAGCGTATAATTCAATCAGATTAAATGCAATTTCTTTTACTCGCTTCTTGGTTTTTTGTTTTAATGTTTTCCATGCGGCAGATCCTAATTTATATACTTTTGGAACTTTCCCATCTTTTCCATTAAATTTTGAAATTTTATGAAGAGAGTGAATACTTAAATAAAGAATATCTCGATCAGCATATACCAGTTTGATGGCTTCTTGTGTATTTCCCTCTACCTCAATTTTTTGTAAACCACCAAACTTCCCAATCCCATGATCAATATGGGTGACATAGTCTCCAATTTCAAGGTGAGTTAATTCTTTAAGAGTTAAGGCTTGTTTTTTGGTATAGCCTGACTTAAGTTGATACTTGTGATATCGCTCAAAGATTTGATGGTCAGTAAATATAGCTATTTTTCCTTCAATGTCTTCAAATCCTTCAAATAGTGGCTGAACAATAGTTTTATAATGCACCTTTTGCTCCATTTCCTCAAAAATGGAATTTAATCGGGTGCTTTGTTCTGCTGTTGCACAACAGATGTAGTTCGAATATCCTTTTGAATGATTTTCATTGAGATAGTCAATCAAACGATCAAATTTTCGATTGAATGCAGGTTGAGGACTTTGCTTTACAAAAACTTGAGTAGATATATTTTTTTCAGAGGAAGGTAACAAGTTAACCCATGAAAGCAAATCGATTGCCTGAAGTAAATCAGATTTTGACAAAAATAATGTAGCAGGTGGAAGATGTTGTGTTTCTTCAGAAAGGCTATTAAAATTTTTTTGCGCTTCATCAAAAAGTACATCTAATGTTTTTGCTAAACCATCTAAATTTTGAGTAACTAAAACCCCTGATGTTGCAAGTAGTTCAATCAAACTTTTACGACTTGCACGTTTAAATCCCTTACTTGTATTTGGAAGTATTTTGACTTTGTTTAATGAAGTGATTGACAATTGAGTTGCAATGTCAAAGCTCCTTAAGCTATCCACTTCATCTCCAAAAAACTCAATGCGATAGGGGTGCTGGTTTGCAAATGAAAACACATCAATAATTCCTCCTCGAACAGCAAATTCTCCTGGTTGAGAAACAAAATCAACTCGTTCGAATTGATACTCGAACAGCATTTCATTTACAAAATCGAGTGACAATTGACTTCCTTTGACTACTTCAAGAGTGCTTTTTCTTAAGGTAGATTGAGATACTACTTTTTCAAATAAAGCTTGAGGATAGGTAACTATAACCCTTACTTTTTTTGAATTACTCAACTTGCTTAATACTTCGGATCGAAGTAACACATTAGCATTGTCCGTTGTTTCTATTTGATATGGCTTACGATAGCTGGAGGGAAAAAAAAGAACGATTTCATCGTCGAGTAATTGTTCTAGGTCGTTTAGGTGATAAGCAGCTTTTTCACGATCCTCACAAACTAGAAGGATATTTTTTTGATGTTTTTTAAAGGCAGCAGCAAGTCTAAATGATAAACCTGAGCCAACAGTGCCTTTTAAATGAAGACATAAATTATCTTTCAAAAAAGCCTTTTCCAGGTTTTTTTGGGATGGAGTTAAAGTTAATGCCTCAAACAGTGGTTCGATCGCTTTTTTTGACAAATATAAGCCATCAATTCTTTTCCACTTTTAATTATCCTATTTCTTTATAAGCTATATGAACAAAGAATCACGATTCGGTTAATAACTACCCACTAATGGGTTTCGTTAAGGAGATGTATTTCCCTATTTTTGATCTGATGTATTTAATCTTTGACACAGAAACAACGGGCTTGCCCAAACGCTGGGACGCGCCACTTACCGATAGCGAGAATTGGCCTAGGTGTATCCAAATTGCTTGGCAGATTCATGATAAAAGTGGTCAACTTATTTCCAATGAAGATTATTTAATTCGTCCAGATGGATTTACCATCCCATTTGATTCGGAACAAATACATGGAATTTCAACTGCTTTAGCAGAAAATCAAGGAATTCCTTTGCAAGAAGTTCTTGATAAATTTAGTCATGCTCTATCCCAGGTTCAATTTGTTGTTGGACACAATGTGTTGTTTGACCGAAATATAATGGGTGCTGAATTCCTTAGAACAGGGCAACACGATCCATTTGCAGACAGTCTAATTTTAGACACATGTACAGAAGAAACTGCTAGCCTTTGTCAATTATCGGGAGGTAGAGGAGGAAAATTTAAGCTACCTACACTTTCAGAACTGTATTTCTTCTTATTTCAGGAAAGTTTTGTTGAAGCGCATAATGCAACTGCAGATGTTGAAGCAACTACACGAGCTTTTCTAGAATTATTACGATTAGATAAACTTCATCCAGAGGCATTTAAGAAGCATGGGGTTGATACAAGTGAAATTAAAGGATTCGAGACCCCTTTTTCATTGATTGGACTCCAGCATCAAAACTTAAAAGAGGCTTCAAAAAAACTCAAAAAGAGTTCAAAACTTCAATCGACAAATGAAACAGGAGGTGAGTTAGACACAGCTTTGGAAGAGGCTCCTTTTGTACATTTACATAACCATACTCAGTTTTCCGTTCTTCAATCAACATCACGTGTGAATCAGCTAGTTGAGGCTGCAGCAAAAGATAAAATGCCTGCACTTGCAATTACTGATCATGGAAATTTAATGGGTGCATTTCATTTTATTAAAGCCATCAAAAATCACAATGACGGTGTAGAAGAAGAAGATAAAATCAAACCCATTATTGGATGTGAATTTCATGTTTGCGAAGACCATAAAGATAAAACACGACGAGATGATGGATACCAGATAGTTTTTTTAGCGAAGAACAAAAAAGGATATCACAATCTAGCAAAGTTAACTTCGAAAGCATACGTAGATGGGTTTTATTATGTTCCTCGAATTGATCGAAAATTAGTTGAGGAATACAAAGATAATTTGATCGTATTAACAGGGAATACCTATGGTGAAGTTCCTTCAAAAATATTGAATTTAGGGGATAGACAAGCTGAAGAAGCCCTATTGTGGTGGAAAGGACAGTTTGGGGAAGACCTTTATATTGAATTAATGCGACATGGTGAAGAGGGTGAGAATCGTGCAAATGAGGTATTGATTCAATTTTCAGAAAAACACAATGTATCACTTATAGCAACAAATAACACCTATTATACTCAAAAAGAAGAAGCAAATGCACACGACATTCTTCTTTGTGTTAAAGATGGTGAAAAACAAGCAACTCCAATTGGAAGAGGTCGAGGTTTTCGATACGGTTTCCCAAACCAAGAATATTATTTCAAGTCAGGTCGTCAAATGAAAGAATTATTTCAAGATATCCCTCAGGCAATCTTGAATATAAAAGATTTGATTGATAAAGTTGAACCTTTTGCATTGGCTAGAGATGTATTACTTCCCAAATTTGATATTCCAATTGAATTTCAAGTTGAGAACGATTATGATGGGAAGCAAGGTGAGAATAACTACCTGAAGCACCTTACATTAGAAGGAGCCAAACAACGTTATTCAACGATAACAGATGAGATTGAGGAACGAATTAATTTTGAATTAGAGGTCATTGCAAATACTGGTTACCCTGGATATTTTTTAATTGTTCAAGATTTTATTTCTGCAGCTCGTAACATGAATGTCTCCGTTGGTCCAGGAAGAGGTTCAGCAGCAGGATCAGTGGTTGCATATTGTTTAAAAATCACAAATATTGACCCAATCGCTTACGATTTACTTTTTGAGCGTTTCCTTAATCCAGATCGAGTTAGTATGCCAGATATTGATATTGATTTTGATGACGAAGGAAGAAGTCGTGTGATGGATTATGTCATAGATAAATATGGATCCAATCAAGTTGCTCAAATAATAACATACGGAACAATGGCAGCAAAGTCGTCAATAAGAGACACTGCTAGAGTATTAGATTTGCCTTTGGGGGAAGCCGATCGAATCGCAAAACTACTTCCAAACATCAAGCTTGGAAAGATTTTCAATGCATCAGATGATGAGCTTAAGAAAGTATTAAGAAATGAAGAAATACTTCGCGTCAATGAAATAAAAAATATTGCTGACGAGGATTCAATTGCAGGGGAGACCATTCAACAGGCAAAAGTACTTGAGGGTTCCTTGAGAAATGTTGGAACACATGCCTGTGGAGTAATTATTACACCAGACGACATAACCCAATTTGTTCCAGTAGCAACTGCTAAAGATTCTGATTTGTACGTTACTCAGTTTGACAACTCAGTTGTTGAAGATGCGGGACTACTTAAGATGGATTTTCTTGGTTTAAAGACACTTACGTTAATCAAGGACACAGTAAAATTAGTTAAATACAAGCACAATATTGATCTTGATCCAGACAGTTTTCCACTTGACGATCCTAAGACCTATGAGCTTTTTCAGCGTGGAGATACGGTAGGAATTTTTCAATACGAATCTTCAGGAATGCAGAAATATCTAAAAGATTTAAAGCCAACTGTATTTGCTGATTTGATCGCAATGAATGCGTTGTATCGACCAGGTCCATTGGAATACATACCTAGTTTTGTCGATCGAAAGAACGGAAAAGAACAGATTACCTACGATTTGCCAATTATGGCTGAGTATTTAGAAGAAACTTATGGAATCACAGTTTATCAAGAGCAAGTAATGCTCCTTTCTCAAAAACTAGCAGGTTTTAGTAAAGGTGATGCAGATGTACTAAGGAAGGCAATGGGGAAAAAGATTTTCTCTTTACTTCAAAAATTAAAACCGAGGTTTATTGAGGGTGGAAAAAAGAATGGACATCCAGAAAATATTCTTGAAAAAATATGGAAAGATTGGGAAGCATTTGCAGCCTATGCATTCAATAAATCACATTCAACCTGCTATGCTTGGATTGGTTATCAAACAGCTTACCTAAAAGCACATTATCCTGCTGAGTATATGGCAGCTGTTTTGTCAAACAACATGAACGACATCAAACAGGTTACTTTTTTCATGGAAGAGTGTAGACGAATGGGACTAAACGTTTTAGGACCTGACGTAAATGAATCGTTTTATAAATTTACTGTAAACGACAAACACGCGATTCGTTTTGGTATGGGTGCAATTAAGGGAGTTGGAAAAGGAGCGGTTGACACTATTATAGTAAATCGCGAAGAAGCAAAATACACTTCTATTTTTGATTTAACTCAGCGCATTGATTTACGTGCTGCAAATAAAAAAGCACTTGAAAATTTAGCATTAGCTGGAGGATTTGATTCTTTTGGAGATATTCATCGAGCGCAATATTTTAATCCTGATGGAGATGGAATTATCTTTTTAGAAAAAGCAATCAGGTACGGATCAAAGCATCAAGAAAGTATAAATTCATCCCAAACCAATTTATTTGGAGAAGACAGTGGTTTGGTTGTTGAAGAAATACAAATTCCACAATGTGACCCATGGGGAACTTTAGAAATGTTGAAACAAGAAAAAGAAGTTGTAGGAATCTATTTATCCGCTCACCCTCTTGATGATTTTAAACGTGAAATGACCTATTTTTCACCTAATCCACTAACCGTTTTAAATGATTTGGATGTACTTGTTGGAAGAGAACTAAGTTTTGGTGGTATTATCAATGGAATTGATCATCGTGTTTCTAAAAATGGAAAAGGATGGGCAATTTTTCAAATGGAAGATTTTGATGATCAATTTGAATTTCGAATTTTTGGAGAAGAATATCTCAAATACCGACACTTTTTAATACCAAATACATTTATTCGACTTCGGGTTAAAATTGTAGAGGGATGGAGGAATAGGGAAACAGGTAAACTTGGTGCGCCAAGAATGCAGTTTATTGCAGTCGAAATGTTGCAGGATACACTTTCAAATAATGTAAAAAGATTCACTTTACAACTCGAATTGGATGATTTAAAAGAAGACCGTATTCAATGGATTCGTGATTTAATTCAATTGCATAAAGGAGACAAACCCCTTATGGTTGATGTTTTTCATACCCCAGAAGAAATTAAATTAACACTTCCTAGTAGAAAACAAAAAGTGGCGATAACCAATGAGTTTTTGGAGAGCTTAGAGTCTGAATCGATCAAATACAAAATAAACTAAATTGTAATCTTTGATGTTTGTATAAAGGAAAGCAATTCAAAGTTGTGCAGACCTTAAAAAAATGAAATACATTTGTAAAAATTTATAATTATGGCTTTAGAAATTACAGACGCTACTTTTGAGGAGGTAGTATTAAAATCAGATAAACCAGTAATGGTTGATTTTTGGGCAGCATGGTGTGGTCCTTGCCGTATGGTTGGTCCAATCATTGATGAAATTAGTTCCGATTACGAAGGGAAAGCTATCGTTGGAAAATTGGACGTGGATTCAAACCAAGAATTTGCAGCTAAATACGGAGTACGTAATATTCCTACTGTGCTTGTCTTCAAAGATGGTGAAGTAGTGGGTCGTCAAGTTGGTGTAGCACCAAAAACAGCCTACGCACAAGCGCTTGATACACTATTGTAGAAATTAATCTTAAACGATTTTGAAGTCCTTCGTATACGAAGGACTTTTTTTTTAATTAAAAACCAAAAAAAGCTATCTGATTAACAGATAGCTTTAAACAACTAAATTACCTATAACATTAGAATTTGTAGGATAAGTTAAGACTGTAATTTCTACCTAGCTGTCCAAGCTGTGATACTTCTCTTGAATACAAGAAACGTCCACCCTGATTTCCAGTTTGATCTAAAAGTATATCTGGGTATACATCGAATAGGTTATTAACAATTCCAGTTAATTTTAAATGAGGTGTAAAAAGATAAGTTAAACGAAAATCAGTAATCAGTTTACCTGCCATTACTTGATCTAACTCATGGTTTTCATTCACATTGGCAACAGTCACCTCTCCAAAGTATGTGTTATACATTCCAAACTCTAATCTTTCTAACGCATAATCTACAGTGAATGAAAATTTAGATTTTGGACGAGAGTTTGTAATTAAACTTTGCTCTCTGTGTGAAAATATTTCCACCCCTTCCAATTCAGATAAGGTGTCAATTTTGTCAATTTTTGTTGTATTTAAATTTCCGTTCAGTCCAAGATTAAGGTTTTTGTTTTTCCAATTAAGGATAAAATCAACTCCTTTATGATTTTGACATTCCGAAACATAACAACTAAGTTTTTCGTACAGGTGTAAACTCCAACTAAACAAAGTCTTTTTAAGCATTTTTTTAGATAACCAGCAGTATTTATTGAATAATTTACTCACTATAAATATCAAAAAACCCACCACTCAATGGAGGTTTGGACTCTCTTTTCAAATAAAAAATTAATTTTCCATTAATTATTTGCCGAAAACAAAATGAGGTGTATATTTGCAGCCTATCCAAGGTCTGGTAGTTCAGTTGGTTAGAATACATGCCTGTCACGCATGGGGTCGCGGGTTCGAGTCCCGTCCAGACCGCAAAATTTTAAATCCGTTCAATTGAACGGATTTTTTTTTAAAAGCTAATTTCAGTCACTCCCAATT